>JAEYPG010000293.1 GCA_023410975.1 Pseudomonadota bacterium | reverse complement strand
GCTGTTGAACAGGAAGGGCAGCGTGGGCACCAGCGACTTCGGGCACATGGAGTTCAGCGACGAGATGTTGACGCGGTTCATCTCCAGCGCGCCGATCTTGACCTGGTCCAGCGTCTCCTTCTCGGTGCCCAGGGCGCTCTTGTTGAAGACCTTGATCTTGTACTTGCCGCCGCTCTTCTGCTGCAGCACTTCGCTCATGTGCTTCACGGCCGCGACGGTGGGGTAGTCGTCGCTGTTGTGCACGTCGGCGGAACGGAATTCGACGGCCTGCGCGCCGAAGGCGGCCAGCGCGGCGGCCACGGCGAGGGACAGTTGCTTGAACATGGTGCTTGTCTCCAGGAGAAATGGTTGTGGAGGTCTGGAATCAGCCGCCGAAGGGCGTTTCGGGCAGCCCGCGCGGCCCCGGCTGGGCCACGAGCACCGCGCCGTCGAGCGCGGCATCGAAGCCCGCGGCGGGCTGCGCGGGCGGGATGGAAGTGATGAAGAGGTGGCGCAGCTCCGGGCCGCCGAAGCTGCACATGGCCGGCTTGCTCAGCGGCAGGCGCAGCGAGCGCTCCAGGCGGCCGTCCGGCAGGAAGCGGTGCACCTGGCCGGCGTCGTTGCCGCAGATCCAGTAGGCGCCGTCCTCGTCCACCGCGGCGCCGTCGGGGCGGCCCGGGTGCTGGTTCATGTCGATGAACTCGCGCCGGTTGGAGAGGTTGCCCTGGGCATCGAGATCGAAGGCCCACACGCGCTGCACCGTGGGGTGCGAGTCCGACAGGTACAGCGTGCGCCCGTCCGGGCTGAAGCCCAGGCCGTTGCCCGTGATCAGCCCTTCGAGCATCGGCACCAGGCCGCGCGCGTCATAGCGGTAGAGCACGCCGGCGGGCTGCGCCAGCGACATGTCCATCACCATGGAGCTGAGCCAGAAGCGGCCCTGGCGGTCGCAGCGCCCGTCGTTGAAGCGCATGCCCGGCTGGGCGAACTGCACGCCCTGCAGCAGCTCCACGCGGATGTCCCCGCCGGCACCCGGCTGCAGCCGGAACACGCCTGTCTCCAGGCCCGCGATCAGCCCGCCTTCGGCGTGCAGCGCGACGCAGCCCACGCGCTCAGGCAGCGCCCAGCGGCGCTCCTGGCGCGTGGCCCAGTCGAATCGGTGCAGCGCCCGTCCCTCGATGTCCACCCAGTACAGCGCCTGCTCCGCGACGCTCCACACCGGGCTCTCGCCCACGCGGTTGCGCACGGGGCACAGCGCTTCCACGGCCGCCATGGCCTGGTCCTGCTCGTTCATGGCCAAGGTTCCTCGAAAGCTCAGGCGTTGTCGTCGAAGGGGCCGGTGCGCACGAAGGCGCCGCCCTGGTAGATCACGGCCGGGTCGTTGAGGTCCAGCTTGGGCTGCCTGGCCTCCAGCGCGGCGCGGAAGCGGTCGGAGCTGTCCTGCGGGCGGTAGCCGATGTGCGCGGCGCCGCTGTTGTCGTAGAAGCGCGTCTGGTTGTCGGAGACGCCGTAGATGACGCTGCAGCCCAGCACCGGCGTGGTCAGCACGGCCATCACCAGGCGCTCCAGGTCGTCGTAGCTCATGAAGGTGGCCAGCATGCGGCGGTCGCGCGGCTCGGGGAAGGAGGAGCCGATGCGCACGCAGGCGGTCTCGATGCCGAAGCGGTCGAAATACAGCCGCGCCACGTCCTCGCCGAAGGCCTTGGACAGGCCATAGAGGCCGTCCGGGCGCGCCGGGGCGTCCACGCCGATGACCTCGCTCTGCTTGTAGAAGCCGCAGACGTGGTTGGAGCTGGCGAAAAAGATGCGCTTGACGCCGTTGAGCCGCGCGGCCTCGTACAGGTTGTAGGTGCCGATGATGTTGGCTTCGAGGATCGGCTGCCAGGGCTGCTCGGTGGAGACGCCGCCCAGGTGGACGACGGCGTCCACGTCCTTGAGCAGCGCCTGCACCGCGGCCTTGTCCTGCAGCGGCGCGGGCATCAGTTCCTCGCCCTCCGCGGCCTCGCCCAGCGAGGCCACGTCCGACAGCCGCAGGACGTCGCAGTAGCGCTTGAGGCGCTGACGCAGCTCGCGCCCCAGGCCGCCGGCGGCGCCGGTCAGCAGCAGTCGATGAAAGCGCAGGGGAGTGACAGGCTCAGTCAGCATGGTGTTCGAAACTCCGGGTGGTCACGACAGGTTCGAGTGGGAAACCACGCTTGTCGTCTGTCGTCTGTTGTCGTACAACTATTTGAGTTTTTCGCGCCTTGACTGTCAAGGCGCAACCGTTAGGGGTTTCACTAGTCATGAACACCGTTTTGTCCGCGCGCAAGAGGCCGCGCTCCCTGGCGCAGGAACTGGTCGAGGCGCTGACCGAGCGCATCCGCGAGGGCGCCCTGGCGCCGGGCCACAAGCTGCCCACCGAGGCGGCGGTGATGGCCGAGTTCGGGGTCAGCCGCACCGTGGTGCGGGAGGCGATTTCCAAGCTGCAGGCCGCGGGGCTCGTGGAGACGCGCCACGGCGTGGGCACTTTCGTGGTGGGGCCGGGCGAGGCCTCGTTCCGCATCACGCCGGAACAGCTGGAGACGCTGCGCGACGTGATCGCGGTGCTGGAGCTGCGCATCGGGCTGGAGACCGAGGCCGCGGCGCTGGCGGCCATGCGCCGCACCGAGGACAACCTGCGCGAGATGCGCAGCGCCCTGGACGCCTTCGCCGCGGCGGTGGCGGAAGGGCGCGACGCGGTGGGCCCGGACTTCGGCTTCCACCTGGAGATCGCCCGTGCCACGCAGAACGGCCACTTCGCCGAGCTGCTGAGCTCGCTGGGCGCCAAGATCATCCCGCGCGCGCGGCTGGGCAACGAGACCAGCGCCGAGCTGCAGGCCTACCTGCTGCGCACCAACGGCGAGCACCAGAGCATCTACGACGCGATCCTGCGCCAGGACCCGGAGGCTGCGCGCGCGGCCATGCGCACGCACCTGGCCAACAGCCGCGAACGCCGCCGCCGCGCCGCCGGCGAGACAAGCTGACGCCGTTGCCGGCCTGCGCGGGCCGGCAGGGCGTGTGTGCTCCAGGGCGGACATCGGCTTCTCCTGCGTTCGCGCCGGGCAAGGGTCATGCCGCGGCGGCGCGAATTGTCATGCAGGTCTAAAAGTTGTCAAGCAACTTCAGGTGATGCGTGAGGGCATCAAGGTCTTGGGCCGGGCGTGCCGGCGCGGGCGGATTCAGACCAGCCGCGTCTTTTCGAAGATGCGCCGCTTGGCGTTGAGCACGTGCACGCGCACGGCCTCGGCGGCGTCATGCGGGGCGCGGCGCGCGATGGCGTCCACGATGGCCTGGTGCTCGGCCTGCACGGTGCGCACGCGTTCGGGGCTCTTCTTGTCCGTCACGCTGTTGGCCAGCTCCATGAACTGGCGGATCGGCGCCACCGTGGTCTCGATAGTGCTGAGGAAGAAGGGGTTGTGCGCGGCGCGGGCGATGGCGAAGTGGAAGCGCAGGTCCTGCTCGATGCCGGGCTGGCCGCCCTGCATGGCCTCGTTGAGCGTATCGAGGCTGGAGCGGATGGCTTCCAGGTCGGCGGCGTCGCGGTACTCGGCGGCGGCGGCGGCGGCGCCGGCCTCCACGCAGCTGCGGAAGGCGTAGTAGCGCTCGATGTCGGCCAGGCTGCTGATGGGCGGGGTGCTGGGCGCGGGCGTGCCGGCGCCGGAAGCGACCACGTGGCTGCCCGAGCCGCGGCGGGTCTCGATCACGCCGTCCGAGCGCAGCCGCGACAGCGCCTCGCGCACCGTCGGGCGCGAGACGCCGAAGCGCGTGGCGAGCTCGCCCTCGGTGGGCAGCTTGCCGCCGGCGCCGAAGTCGCCGCGCAGGATGCCTTCCACCACGCGGGCATAGATGCGTTCCGGCAGCGTCCCGCTGCCGTCCTTCTGCAGGCGCAGTTCGGTCATGGCTGTCTGGCATCCGGCCGCCCCCGTGGGCCGCCGGACCTTCGTTTGAGTGATTGAACGTCAGAGGATTCTGACAAATCCCGTCTGCTTGTCCGCCGGTTTTCAGGAGGAATCCCGGGTAAGTTCAGCAAAGGCTGGGCGGGTTGTCAAACAAGTGGGGCGTCAGTGGCGGCCGGCGTCCGGGGGCCCTCAACGGTTGACGGCAACGCCGGGGACGGCGCAGGGTGCGCATCCGGGCCGTGCCCGCTCGGGAACAACTCCTGCTGCGGCAGCCGCCCGCGACCCTCATTTCACCGCCTTGCAAGGGACCGCACCATGTTCAAGAAGCTGGCTTCCGAGGCCTTGGGCCTCAGCGACATCGGCACCATCGTCCAGCCCCGGGACTTCGGCAGCGTGGACGCCGACGACTACCTGTTCCACGAGGACGGCGAGCGGATCTTCTTTCTCATCAAGTCGAAGAAGGACGAGTACTGCTTCACCAACTTCGCGCTGATCCACGTGGACGGCGAGTCGGCGGTGTCGTCCAAGCGCTCCATCAAGCGCTACGAGTACGCCAGCCATGCCGTCACGGGCGTGACGCTGGAGACGGCGGGCACGCTGGACATGGACCTGGAGCTGAAGTTCGCCATCGGCGCCATGCCTTTCAGCATCGACGTGAGGAAGAGCTTCGTCGAGCCGGTGAAGGACATCTACAAGGCGCTGATCACCATCGGCCGGCTGCAGCACCACGACGAGGTCTGCCGCGGCCACGCGCTGCACGCGCTCAACGCCACGGCGACGGCCTACAAGCTGGGCAGCACGGGCGCGGGCGAGAGCCTGGCCGGGCAGTTCACCGAGCTGCTGCGCAGCCTCAACCACGCGGTGCTGCAGGACCACACGCGGCGCGACTTCAGCGCGGTGTTCGAGAAGTACATCCACGCCTGAGCGGGATGGAGCAGGCCGCCACGGAGCTGCGTGCCCCGCGGCGGCTGGACGGCTTGTGGTTCGCCCCCGGGGCTCTCGGGCCGTCGTCAAACCCTCATGGCGCCTTCACCGGCGCCACGTAGGCCACCAGCTTCCCGAGGTTGCTGATGAAACCGGTGGTCGAGATGCCCAGCGCCTTGGGCTGCGGCGTGTAGCTGCCGTCCAGCGGCGGGTCCATGGGGTCGTAGGGCGAGGTGTCGCTGCGGTCGCCCACGTGCTTGCTCTGGTAGGCCGTGCCCGTGTAGGGCGCGGCCGTGCCGGGGGCGGTGTAGGGATTGGTCGTGGCCGACAGCGGCACCAGCCAGTAGTTCTTCGTCCCCAGGTCCGCCACCACCGCCTGCGCCGCGGCCTCGTCCACCGTGGGGCTCGCCATCACCGCGCCGGCGTAGAGGTCCGCGAAGTCCACCTCGCGCAGCGAGAAGTAGCGCGGCAGCGCGCGCGGCGCGGTGGCGTTCAGCGGCGAGCCCGCCACCATCGCCGCCACCTGCGCGTCCGTCATCGCCATCAGCTCGGCGTAGGCCTTGCGCAGCCCCGCGATGTCGATGGCGCGCCCGGCCGAGTAGTGGCTGGGCGTGTTGTGCCAGTCGTAGTCCACGTAGTAGGCGCCGTTGTGGATGTTCGATCCGTAGCGGTGCACGAACAGCGGGAGGTTGGTTCCCAGCTCAACGAAGGTGGGGTGCGAGCGGTTGGCGATGAGCGGGTTCTCCGCCTTCATCTGCGCCGTCAGCGGCACGCTTTCCAGCCAGGCGATGGCCGCCGGCACGCCGTCGAGATAAGTGCGGTCGCCGGTGAGGCGGAAGTAGTTGAAGAGCTGCTGGATGTTGGTCTGCGTGGTGTGCGTGGCCAGCGAGCGCGGCTCGTAGCTGCGCGCGCCGGCGGGCTCGCCGGCGCGGCGGCCGTCCTGGTCCACCGCCAGGTGCTGCAGTCCCCAGCCGGCCTGGACGCCGTTGAAGTACTGCATCCGCTTGAGGCACTGCATGGCGCGGTGCACCCGGGACACCAGCTCGGCATGGGTGATGTCGGGCTCCAGGTCGCCAGGGCCCAGGCTGACGACGCACATCAGCAGGAACTTGATGTTCTCGCCCGCCACGTCGTCGTTGAAGGTGACGTGGCGCGTGTAGTCGCCGTCCTCCATGCCCTGGCGCACGCCGGGCGTGGCCGGGATCTGCTGCGGGTTGGGCGCGGGCATCTCCGAGACGCCGTTGGCGGCGGGGAAGCGCTGCGGCCAGCCGCCGTCGGCCACGCCGCCCGAGAACTGCGCCGCGAGCACGAAGCGGATCGCGTTGTTCAGCGGTGCCTTGAAGAAGGGGTCGCGCTTCTCCAGGTACGTGCGCAGCAGCACCTGCGAGGCCACGGCGGTGCCCGCGTCGTCGAAGGTGGCGTTGCCGTAGTAGTGCTGGAACTCCTCCAGCCGCCAGCCGTTGGCGCCGATGGTCCCGTACCACTGCTTGAGCGATTCCTCGCCCGCGAAGTCGTGGATGTAGTTCCAGCCGCCGGCCGGGTGCTGCGCCTTCACCAGCGCCCGCGCGGTGCGGTCCGCGGCCGCGTAGATGCCCTCGTCGGCGCTGGCGTGGTAGGCGTCGAGCAGGGCGTGGCCCACGGAAGGCGTGCCTGGCGGCTGGATCCAGCACATCGTGCGCTTGGCCTCCATCTCGCCCCAGGTGCGCGAGAAGTCGGGCAGGTAGTCCCAGACGTAGCCGCCCTCGTAGGACACGGTGCCGTTCATGTAGGCCACGGCGCGCTTCATCGCGTCCAGCGCGTTCTCGCGCGTGGTGGGCGGTGCGGGATCGCCGCCGCCGCCGCAGGCGGCCAGGACCACGGGAGCGAAACCGGACATCACAAAGGTTCTGCGCTTCATCGTCTCTTTGCTGTGGAGTGTTGGGACCGGCCGCCGGGAGGGGGGAGAGGAGGGCGCAAGCAGCGCCGGGCGGCCAGACAAACCCGTCCGGGGCGAACGAGTTGTAGGACATCGTATGAAGCTGACAGCTATTTGAAAGCTAAGGAAAGCCCCAATAGGTGGCACTAGAACTTTTTAAGTAGGTAAAAGCTCCAAACTCCATTTGCATCCCTGCTTGAAACAAAGCAAAACAAGTGAGCTGTTGACGGACAACTAGGGACGAAGCAGAAGGGGTCTGGGCTGCGGCCTCCAAGGGCCGCGCGCACGAGGCGCTGTCCGGTCGCCAAGGCCGTTCCGGCGGCCGGGACATGCCCGGCGCGGCAGCGCGGGCCGCACCACACTGCGCGCCCCGGGACGGTTCCCGAGTCTTTGTGCGGAGGTGATCCATGCGCCTGTTTCCCCCTGGCTGGCTTGCCGCGCTGCCGGCGCTCCTCCTTGGCGGCTGCGCCGTCCTGCAGGGCCCGGCCACGGCGCCCGAGGTGCCGCAGCGGCTGCGGCCCGCGGCGAACGAGCGGCTGGCGCTGGTGGTGCCGGCGCGCGGCGTGCAGGTCTACGAGTGCCGCCTCAAGGCCGACGCCTCGGGCTACGAATGGGCCTTCGTCGCGCCCGAGGCCGAGCTCTTCGACACGCGCGGCCAGCGCATCGGCCGCCATTACGTGGGCCCGCACTGGGAAGCCGACGACGGCAGCCGCATCGTCGGCACCGTGCAGGCGCAGGCAGAGGCGCCCGCCGCCGGCGCCATTCCCTGGCTGCTGCTGCGGGCCCGCTCCGTGGGCCAGGAGGGTGTCTTCAGCCGCATCAGCAGCGTGCAGCGCATCCACACGGTGGGTGGCGTCGCGCCCAGTACCGGCTGCAGCGCGGCGCGGGCCGGCGCTTCGGCGCGCGTGCCCTACACGGCCGACTACGTTCTCTTCAGCCTGCGCTGAGGCCGCCACCGCCGGCCGTCAACCGTCCCGGGCCGCACCATCTAGGTGTTCTCCACAACCCGCGACGCCTTGTGGTGCGAAGAGGTGAGTTGTACGATGACGGACAACACAGTCAATGAAGTTGCTGTCCGCTGTCGCGACGCCCGGGCCCATGCTGGGTGGGCAAGGCAAGTGCTCCCGCTCCGCGGAAGTGTGCCTTGCCGTCGTCGCGCAGGCCGCACCGTTGCGGCGACACCGTACAGCGCCCTTTTGCAAGGAACTCCAAGCATGCAACGTCGAAGCCTGTTGTCCGCGGCCCTCGCTGGTGTCGCGCTGCTGTCTCCCCTGGCCGTGCAGGCCCAGGCCTGGCCGGCCAAGCCGGTGACGATGGTGGTGCCGTTCCCGCCGGGCGGCTCCACCGACATGATCGCCCGCACGCTGGCCTCCGGGCTGCAGGCCAAGCTGGGCCAGACCTTCGTCGTGGACAACAAGGCCGGCGCCACCGGCACCATCGGCGCGGCGCAGGTCAAGCGCTCGCCGGCGGACGGCTACACGCTGCTGGTGGCCTCGCTGGGCCCCTACGTGATCGCGCCGCACCTGATCAAGAACGTGCCCTACGACGCGACCAAGGACTTCGACTACATCACCGTGGCCGTGCAGGCGCCGAACGTCCTGGTCGTGCCGGCGGCCTCGCCCTACAGGAGCGTGGCCGACGTGCTGGGCGCGTTGAAGAAGGAGCCGGGCAAGATGACCTTTGCCTCCTCGGGCAACGGCTCCTCGGACCACCTCACGGCCGAGCTGTTCTGGGCCCAGACCGGCACCCAGGGCACGCACGTGCCCTACAAGGGCGGCGCGCCGGCCATCACGGACCTGCTGGGCGCGGTGATCGACGCCTCGTTCCAGAACATCAACGCCGTGCAGCAGCACATCGCCGCGGGCAAGCTGCGCGCGCTGGCCGTCACGGGCGACAAGCGCGCCGCGCTGCTGCCGCAGGTGCCCACGCTGGCCGAGGCCGGGGTCAAGGGCGTGGACGTCTACTCGTGGCAGGCCGTCGCCGCGCCCAAGGGCCTGCCCGCCGAGGTCAAGACCAAGCTGGCCACCAGCATCGCCGCCGTGCTGGGCGAGCCGGCCGTGAAGTCCAAGCTCACCGAACAGGGCTTCGAGATCGTGGCCAACACGCCCGAGCAGTTCGCGAAGTTCCAGGCCGCCGAGTACGCGCGCTGGAAGACGCTGATCGAGACCCGAAAGATCACCGCGGACTGAAAGAAGACACCCCGTTCGGGCTGAGCCCGTCGAAGCCCTGCGGCCTGGCTGGCCTGCAGGCCCTTCGACAGGCTCAGGGCGAACGGTGATTGGATAACCCGCCCCCGCCGGGGCGGGAGCAAAAGACAAGGCCCATTTGCCATGCCCACCTCCACGCCCACCGTCGTTTCCCTGAAGGCCATCCCCGTCGCCGGCCGCGACAGCATGCTGCTCAACCTCAGCGGCGCGCACGGCCCGTACTTCACGCGCAACCTGCTGGTGCTCACCGACAGCGCCGGCCGCACCGGCGTGGGCGAGGTGCCCGGCGGCGAGGCCATCCGCCAGACGCTGGAGGATGCGGGCGAGATCGTCGTGGGCCGCAAGGTGGGCGACTGGCAGGCCGTGCTGACCGAGATCCGCACCCGCTTCGCCGACCGCGACGCCGGCGGCCGCGGCCTGCAGACCTTCGACCTGCGCACCACCATCCACGCCGTGACGGCGGTCGAGTCCGCGCTGCTGGACCTGCTGGGCCAGGAGCTGGACGTGCCGGTGTGCGCCCTGCTGGGCGAGGGCCAGCAGCGCGAGAGCGTGCCGATGCTGGGCTACCTGTTCTACATCGGCGACCGCAGGAAGACCGACCTGCCCTACGACAGCGACCCCGACGCGGCCGACGAGTGGCAACGCATCCGCCACGAGGAGGCAATGACGCCCGAGGCGATCGTCAAGCTCGCCGAGGCTTCGCAGAAGCGCTACGGCTTCCAGGATTTCAAATTGAAGGGCGGCGTGCTGCGCGGGGAGGAAGAGGTCGAAGCGATCAAGGCCTTGAAAGCCCGCTTCCCCGACGCGCGCATCACGCTGGACCCCAACGGCGGCTGGCTGCTCAAGGACGCGATCCGCCTGATGCGCGACATGCACGGCGTGGTGGCCTACGCCGAGGACCCCTGCGGCGCCGAGGGCGGCTTCTCCGGCCGCGAGGTGATGGCCGAGTTCCGCCGCGCCACCGGGCTGCCCACGGCCACCAACATGATTGCCACCGACTGGCGCCAGTTCGTGCACTCGCTGGTGCTGCAGTCGGTGGACATCCCGCTGGCCGACCCGCACTTCTGGACCATGCAGGGCGCCGTGCGCGTGGGCCAGACCTGCCGCGACTTCGGCCTGACCTGGGGCTCGCACTCCAACAACCACTTCGACGTCTCGCTGGCGATGTTCACGCACGCCGCCGCGGCGGTGCCCGGCCGCGTCACGGCCATCGACACGCACTGGATCTGGCAGGACGGCCAGTTCCTGACCAAGGAGCCGCTGCAGATCGTGGGCGGCGAGGTGGCCGTGCCCAAGAAGGCCGGCCTGGGCGTGGAGCTGGACATGGACGCGGTGATGAAGGCCAACGCGCTGTACCAGCAGCACGGCCTGGGCGCGCGCGACGACGCGGTGGCCATGCAGTACCTGATCCCGGGCTGGAAGTTCGACAACAAGCGGCCCTGCCTGGTGCGCTGAGCGCTTCGTGCGCCGGCCGGGGGCCGCAGTCCCTGGCCGGCGCATTTTTTCCGGACCCGCGCCTGGGCCCTGGGCCCGAACCCGACAACACGCTGGAGACGCCATGAGAGAGAACCGTTTGCGCACGCTGTGGAAATCCGGCGGTGCCGCCGTCAACGGCTGGCTGGCCATTCCCAACGGCTTCGCCGCCGAGGTCATGGCCCACCAGGGCTGGGACACGCTGACCATCGACGTGCAGCACGGCGTGGTGGACTACCAGGCCATGGTGCAGCTGCTGCAGGCCATCTCCACCACCGACACCGTGCCGGTGGTGCGCGCGCCGTGGCTGGAGCCGGGCATCCTGATGAAGATCCTGGACGCGGGCGCCTACGGCGTGATCTGCCCCATGGTCAACACGCGCGAGGACGCGCAGAAGCTCGTGGCCTACACCAGCTACGCGCCGCGCGGCGTGCGCAGCTTCGGCCCGGTGCGCGCGCTGTACTACGGCGGCGCCGACTACCCCGAGCACGCCAACGACACCATCGTGCGCTTCGCCATGATCGAGACCGCCCAGGCGCTGGACAACCTGGACGACATCCTCTCGGTCGAAGGGCTGGACGCCATCTACATCGGTCCCTCGGACCTGTCGCTGTCGCTGGGCTGCAAGCCCACCTTCGACGACCTGGACCCCAAGGCGGCACAGGCCGTGGACCACATCCTGGAGCGCGCCAAGGCGCACGGCGTGGTGGCGGGCATCCACAACGGCCGCGCCGACGTGGCGCTGGCGCGCATCGCCAAGGGCTTCCAGTTCGTCACCGTCAGCTCGGACGCGCGGCTGCTGGCCGCCGGCTCGCAGCAGATCCTCAGCGCGATGCGCGCGCAACTGAAGCCGGCGGACACCGGCTCGGGCTCGTATTGATTCGGGCCTGAACAGGATGCCGTTCGGGCTGAGCCCTTCGACAAGCTCAGGACAGGCTCTGTCGAAGCCCTGCCGCCCGGCCGGGTTGCAGGCCCTTCGACAAGCTCAGGGCGAACGGCGAACCGGACTTTCTTTCCTCTTCGCTTGATAGCAAAGGAGATCACATGAACATCGGATTCATCGGCCTGGGGATCATGGGCGCGCCCATGGCAGTGCACCTGGCCAACGCCGGCCACCAGCTCTTCGTCAACACGCACGGCGCGGTGCCGGAAAGCGTGGCGGCCACGGGCGCCAAGGTCTGCGCCAATGCCGCGGAAGTCGCGGCGCAGTCCGAGATCGTCTTCACCATGGTGCCGGACACGCCGGACGTGGAAGCGGTGCTGTTCGGCGAGAACGGCGTGGCCTCGGCGCTGCAGGCCGGAGGCAGCAGCGGCCAGCGCAAGGTGGTCGTGGACATGAGCTCCATCTCGCCGATGGCGACCAAGGCCTTCGCGCAGAAGATCAACGCGCTGGGCGCGGACTACATCGACGCGCCGGTCTCCGGCGGCGAGGTGGGCGCCAAGGCGGCGTCGCTGACCATCATGTGCGGCGGCGACGAGGCGGTGTTCGAGCGTGTGCGCCCGCTGCTGGAGAAGATGGGCAAGAACATCACGCTGGTGGGCGGCAACGGCGACGGCCAGACCACCAAGGTCGCCAACCAGATCATCGTGGCGCTGAACATCGCCGCGGTGGGCGAGGCGCTGCTGTTCGCCAGCAAGGCCGGCGCCGACCCGGCCAAGGTGCGCCAGGCGCTGATGGGCGGCTTCGCCTCCAGCCGCATCCTGGAAGTGCACGGCGAGCGCATGATCAAGCGCACCTTCGACCCGGGCTTCCGCATCAAGCTGCACCAGAAGGACCTGGGCCTGGCGCTGCAGGGCGCGCGCGAGCTGGGCCTGGCGCTGCCGCAGACCGCCAGCGCCGCGCAGCTGATGCAGGTGCTCGCCGCCAACGGCATGGCCGACCTGGACCACTCGGCCCTGGTGCGCGCGCTGGAGCTCATGGGCAACCATGAGGTGGCGAAGGGCTGAGCTGAGGCTTGGCGCGCTTGGGGAAAAGTCGCGGGGCATTTGCCGTCAGCAGGCACGCTCCGCCCTCCAGTAGGCGAAGCACACCAGCTATCGGCTGACGTCCAGCACCTTTCCCCGGACTACCCAACCAGGACCCATCGCATGACCGCCCCGACTTCCCCTGACCGCCGCCCCCTGCTGCGCCGTATGTTCGACGCCGCCATCGCCGCCGCGCAGCCCGCGCTGTGCCTGCCGCCGCACCTGCCGCAAAAGCCCAAGGGCCGCACCATCGTCATCGGTGCCGGCAAGGCCTCGGCCGAGATGGCGCGCGCGCTGGAGCAGCACTGGGACGGTCCGCTGGAAGGGCTGGTCATCACGCGCTACGGCTACGAGGTGCCGTGCGAGCGCATCGAGATCGTCCAGGCCGCGCACCCGGTGCCCGATGCCGCGGGGCTGCGCGCCACCGAGCGCGTGCGCGGGCTGGTCAGCGGCCTGAGCGCCGACGACCTCGTGATCGCGCTGATCTCCGGCGGCGGCTCCGCGCTGCTGGTGGGCCCCGCGCCGGGCCTGACGCTGGAGCACAAGCAGGCGGTGAACAAGGCGCTGCTGGCCAGCGGCGCCTCCATCTCCGAGATGAACTGCGTGCGCCGCCACCTCTCGGCCGTCAAGGGCGGGCGCCTGGCCGCGGCCTGCCACCCGGCGCGGGTGCTGACGCTGCTGATCTCCGACGTGCCCGGCGACAACCCCATGGACATCGCCTCCGGGCCCACCGTGGGCGACGCCACCACCCGCGCCGACGCGCTGGCGATCATCGAGCGCTACCGCATCGAGGTGCCCGCGCCGGTGCGCGAGTGGCTGGGCCGCGAGGACAGCGAGAGCGTCAAGCCCGAGGACCCGCGGCTGCAGCGCTGCGAGACCCGCATGATCACCGCGCCGCAGACGGCACTGGAGGCTGCGGCTCAGGTGGCGCGCGAGGCGGGCGTGACGCCCTACATCCTGGGCGACAGCCTCGAAGGCGAGGCGCGCGACGTGGGCAAGGTGCTCGCGGGCCTGGCGCGCCAGGTCGTCACCCACGGGCAGCCGTTCCAGACCCCCTGCGTGCTGCTGTCCGGCGGCGAAACCACGGTGACGCTGCGGGGCAAAGGCCGCGGCGGGCGCAACGTGGAATGCCTGCTGTCCATGGCGGTGGCGCTGGACGGCCTGCGCGGCGTGCACGCGCTGGCGGGCGACACCGACGGCGTGGACGGCGCCGAGGAGATCGCCGGTGCCATCGCCACGCCCGACACCCTGTCGCGTGCCTGGGCGCAGGGCATCAACCCGCGCGCGAGCCTGGACAACAACGACGGCCACGGCTTCTTCCAGGCGCTGGGGGACTCCGTGGTCACCGGCCCGACGCTGACCAACGTCAACGACTTCCGGGCCATCGTCATCGACGCGCCGGCGGCGTGACCCGGACGCAGGAGCCGCCGCAGCCCATGGCCGTCGATTTCCGCTCAGCGCCGGGACAGGAGGAACCCGTTCGGGCTGAGCCCGTCGAAGCCCTGCCGCACGGCCGGGCTGCAGGCCCTTCGACAAGCTCAGGGCGAACGGGGGGGCCGACGGCCGCCACCGCGGCGCCGCGCGCGCTGCGGCGCTTCCTGTGCCTGGACGACTTCGAGCCCGCGGCGCGGGCGCGGCTGCCGCGTCCGCTGTTCGGCTACGTGTCGGGCGCGACCGAGACCAACGCCTCGCTGCGCGACAACCGCGCGGCGTTCGCGGAAGTGGCCTTCCTGCCGCGCATGCTGGTGAACGTGGCGCGGCGCGAGCAGTCGGTGGAGCTGTTCGGCACGCGCTACGCGTCGCCCTTCGGCATCGCGCCCATGGGCATCAGCTCGCTCACGGCCTACCGCGGGGACCTGGCGCAGGCGCGCGCCGCGGCCGCCGCGCGCGTGCCCATGGTGCTCAGCAGCTCCTCGCTGATCCGCATGGAGGAGGTGCTGCAGCAGGCGCCCGGCACCTGGTTCCAGGCCTACCTGGGGCGCGACCCGCAGGCCACGGCGCGGCTGGTGGAGCGGGTGAAGGCAGCCGGCGCGCCGGTGCTGGTAGTGACCATCGACTCCGCCGTGGTGCCCAACCGCGAGAACAACGTGCGCAACCGCTTCAAGACGCCGCTGCGGCCGGACCTGCGGCTGCTGTGGGACGGCCTCACGCACCCGCGCTGGGCCGTGGGGACCTTCCTGCGCACGCTGCTCGCGCACGGCATGCCGCATTTCGAGAACGTGGGCGCCGAGCGCGGCGCGCCGCTGGTGGCGCGCGACGTGACGCGCGACTTCTCCGGCCGCGAGCACCTGGACTGGGAGGCGCTCAAGGACATCCGCCGCCGCTGGAGCGGGCCGCTGGTGCTCAAGGGCCTGCTGCACCCTGAGGACGCGCGGTTGGCCCGCGCCGCCGGCGTGGACGGCGTGATCGTGTCCAACCACGGCGGGCGCCAGCTCGACGGTGCCGTGTCGCCGCTGCGCGTGCTGCCGCAGGTCGCCGAAGCCGCCGGGCCGATGGTGGTGATGGCCGACAGCGGTTTCCGCCGCGGCACCGACGTGCTCAAGGCGCTGGCGCTGGGCGCGCGCGCCGTGCTCGTCGGCCGGCCCATGAACTACGCCGCCGCGGTGGGCGGCGAGGCCGGCGTGGCGCACGCGCTGGCGCTGCTGCGCGCCGAGATCCACGCCGACATGGGGCTGCTGGGCATCAACCGGCTGGACGAGCTGGGCCCGCAGCACCTGTATTTCCCGCAGATTCCCCGAGGAGACAAACGATGAACCGCACCCGTCGAAGCCTGACCGTGGCCGCCCTGGCCCTGGCCGCCGCGCTGCCCGCCGCGCAGGCGCAGGACAAGTGGCCGAGCAAGCCCATCACCTACCTCGTCGCCTTCCCCGCGGGCGGCACCAGCGACATCGTGGCGCGGCTGATCGCGCAGAAGCTCGGCCCGGCGCTGGGCACCACGGTGATCGTGGACAACAAGGCCGGCGCCGGTGGCGGCGTGGGCTCGGAGCAGGTCGCGCGCGCGGCGCCGGACGGCTACACCATCCTGGGCGGCACCATCAGCTCGCACGCCATCAACGTCAGCCTGTACCCGAAGCTGGGCTACGACCCGGTGACGTCCTTCGCGCCGATCGCGCTCATCGGCACCAACCCCCTGGTGCTGGTCACGCGCCAGGACAGCCCCTACAAGACCGTGGCCGACGTGATCGCCGCGGGCAAGGCCAAGAAGCCCCTGACCTCCGCCTCGGCGGGCAACGGCACCTCGCAGCACCTGGCGCTGGAGCTGCTGAAGTTCAAGACCGGCATCGGCATCGACCACATCCCCTACAAGGGCAGCGCCCCGGCGATCCAGGACGTGATGGCGGGGCAGGTGGACATGATGTTCGACACCACGGTAGTGGCCGGGCCGCACGTCGAGTCCGGCAAGCTGCGCGCGCTGGCCGTGACCTCGGCCAAGCGGCTGCCCAGCCTGCCCAACGTGCCCACGATGGCCGACACCGTGCCGGGCTACGAGGTGGTGTCGTGGCAGGCGATCTTCGCGCCCGCGGGCACCCCGAAGCCGATCCAGCAGCGGCTGCACGACGAGGTCAACAAGATCCTGGCCCAGCCCGACGTGAAGGAGCGCCTGGCCAAGCTGGGCATGGAGCCGGGCCAGATGAGCACGGACCAGTTCACCGCCTTCCAGAAGGCCGAGGTCGCCAAGTGGGCGCAGCTCATCAAGGCGGCCAACATCAAGATCGAGTGACGCGTTGAAGCCGGCCGCTGGGCCGGCTTTTTGCGCCTGATTCCATCTCGCGCTTGTCAGTGGGGCATTCCATTCGTCCTGAGGTATCGAAGGATGAACGGCCCCAGCCGTAGTGCAGCCATCGCAGCCTCACGGATTCGCCCTTCGATACCTCCGGGCGAACGGGTCAATTCACGGCCCAAGTGAGACCGAAATTCGTGAAGGAGACGACCCATGAACCGCAGGACCACGTTCCACGCCCTGGCCGCCGCCGCGCTGGCCCTTTGTGCCGCCACCGCCGCGCAGGCCCAGCAATGGCCCACGAAGCCGTTGCGCATCGTGGTGCCGTACCCGCCGGGGGGCTCCTCGGACATCATCGCCCGCTCCATCAGCCAGCCGCTGTCGGAGGCGCTGAAGACGACGGTGATCATCGAAAACAAGCCCGGCGCCAACGGCAACACCGGCACCGACTTCGTGGCCAAGTCCAACGACGGCCACACGCTGCTGCTGTGCGACGTGGGCGCGCTGGCCATCACCGCGTCGGTCTACAACCGGCTGCCCTTCAATCCCAGTAAGGACCTCAAGGGCGCGACCATGCTGGCCTACTCGCCGCACCTGCTGGTGGTGCACCCGTCGGTGCAGGCCAGCAACCTCAAGGAGCTGGTGGCGCTATCGCAGAAGCAGAAGATGGACTTCGCCGTGACGGCCATCGGCAGTGCGCCGCATGTGGCCGGCGTGGCGGTGGAGAAGGCCACCGGCGCCAAGTGGGAGTACATCCCGTACAAGGGCGGCTCGCAGGCCATCAACGACACCGTGGCGGGCCAGGCGCACGTGCTGATGAACGGCATGCTGGCGACGCTGCCCTTCGTGCAGTCGGGCCAGCTCAAGGTGCTGGGCGTGTCCAAGTCCACGCGCGTGGCGCTGCTGCCCAACGTGCCCACCATCGCCGAGCAGGGCGTCAAGGGCTTCGAGTCCGGCACCTGGCAGGGCGTGCTGATGCCGGCCAACACGCCGCCGGCGGTGCTCGACAAGGTTGCTGCCGAGCTCACCCGCATCATCCGCACGCCCGAGGTGCGCCAGCGCCTGAGCGGGCAGGGCGCCGAGGTCCACACCATGACGCCCACCGAGTTCAGCACCTTCTTCGAGCGCGAGCGCGCCAACTGGGCCAAGGTGGTGGCGCAGGGCGGCGTGAAGATCGAGTGATTCCCTCTCCCGTTCGCCCTGAGCTCGCCGAAGGGCCTACAACCCGGCCGCGCGGCAGGGCTTCGACAGAGCCTGTCCTGAGCTTGTCGAAGGGCTCAGCCCGAACGGATGTCTTCGAATTCCAAGCAAGAACCCGAAAGGACATCCATGACTGACAAACCCCGCGTGCTGCAGATCGGCCGTCTGACGCCCTGGCTGGAGCAGCAGCTCGCCGCCGACTTCGATCTCACGCTGCTGGCGCAGCAGCCCGATGCGCGGGCCTACCTGGCCGAGCACGGTGCCGAGTTCGTTGCCGCCGTGACCTCGGCGGCGGTGGGCATCGACGCCGCGCTGATCGAGTCGCTGCCGAAGCTGCAGGTAATCTCCAGCTTCGGCGTGGGCCTGGACAAGATCGACCTGCCCGCCGCCGCGCGCCGCGGCATCCCGGTGGGCTACACGCCCGACGTGCTCAACGACTGCGTGGCCGACACCGCCTTCACGCTGCTGCTGGACGTGGCGCGCCGCGCCACCGAGGCCGACCGCTTCGTGCGCCAGGGCGGGTGGCTGAAGGACAAGTTCCCGCTGGCCACGCGCGTGAGCGGCAAGCGGCTGGGCATCGTGGGGCTGGGGCGCATCGGCCGCACCATCGCCAAGCGCGCCAGCGGCTTCGACATGGAGGTCCGCTACCACAACCGCCGGCCCGCCGAGGGCGTGCCCTTCGGCTACGAGCCGAGCCTGGTGGAGCTGGCGCGCTGGGCCGACTTCCTGGTGATCGCGGCGGCGGGCGGGGCGGAGAGCCGCAACCTGGTGTCGGCCGAGGTGCTGGACGCGCTGGGGCCGCAGGGCTTCCTGGTCAACATCGCGCGCGGCACGGTGGTGGACGAGGCGGTGCTGGTGAAGGTCCTGCAGGACAAGCGCATCGCCGGCGCGGGCCTGGACGTGTACGTGGACGAGCCGCGCGTGCCCGAAGCGCTGCTGCAGCTGGACAACGTGGTGCTGCTGCCGCACGTGGCCAGCGCCACCCACGAGACGCGCCAGGCGATGTCGGCGCTGGTGCTGGAGAACCTGCGGGCGTTCTTCGCCGAGGGCAAGCTGAAGGCGGCGGCGCCGGGGGCCTGACCCGGGGCGCCGGACAATGGCGCCGATGCAGCCTCTCCCCCTCCTCGGCGTCGATTTCTCCAGCCGTCCCACCCGCCGCAAGCCCGTGGTGGTGGCGCAGGGGCGCGCCGTGGGGGGCGCGGTGAAGCTGGAGGCGCTGCACGCCTTCGACACGCTGGCGGCCTTCGGCGCCTTTCTCAAGCTGCCCGGGCCCTGGGTCGGCGGCTTCGACTTTCCCTTCGGGCTGCCGCGCGAGCTGGTCGAGCACCTGGGCTGGCCCACCGAGTGGCTGCCGCTGATGCGCCACTACGCGGCCCTGGAGCGCGCCGCCATCCGCGACACCTTCGCCGCCTTCTGCAACGCGCGCCCCGTGGGCGGCAAGTTCGCCCACCGCGCCACCGATGCCCCGGCCGGCGCCAGCAGCTCGATGAAATGGGTCAATCCGCCCGTGGCCTACATGCTGCACGCGGGCGTGCCGCTGCTGCTGGAGGCGGGCGTGCACCTGCCCGGGCTGCTCGACGGCGACCGCACGCGCGTGGCGCTGGAGGCCTATCCGGGGCTGCTGGCGCGCGAGCTCATCGGCCGCCGCTCCTACAAGAATGACGACGCGCTGAAACACACGCCGGAGCGGCTGATCGCGCGCAAGGACATCGTCGCCGCGCTGGAGCAGGGCCGCACGCGCCTGGGCCTGCGCCTGAAGCTCACGCCGGCACAGCACGACGCGCTGATCGCCGACGCCAGCGGCGACCGGCTCGACGCCGTGCTGTGCCTGCTGCAGGCCGCCTGGGCCGGCAGCCGCGAGGACTGGGGGCTGCCCGCGGATTTCGACCCCGTGGAAGGCTGGATCGTCAGCGCCTGAGCGCTTTGGAAACGGAACACCAGCGCGCGGCGCCGCCGGTTGCGCTTGGATGCAGCCCTGTCACAGACCCATGGAGGGCGTGTGGGATAGTGCCCGCAGCGCTCCAGGAGCTGTCCCACGTGAACCTGCCCGCCCACCGCCGGCCCGATGACGACGCGTCCGCCGATCCCGACGCCAGCGTCCCGCCGCCCTTGCTGCATGCGCTGCAGGCCCTGCGCGCCAACGAGGAGCGGCTGCGGCTGGCGATGGACGCGGCGTCCCTGATCTCTTTCGAATGGGACATCCGCCGCGACGAGGTACGCCGCTTCCACTCGCTGCATGAGACGCTGGCGCCCACGGCGCCGAACGCGCCCGAGCGCTTCGCCGACGTGCGCGCGCTGGTGCACCCGGAGGACCGGCCGCTGTTCGAGGCCCGGGTGCGGGCGGCGCTGGTGCATCCGCAGGGGCGCTACGAGAGCGAGTTCCGGCTGCAGCTGCCCGACGGCCGCGTGACCTGGCTGCAGGACATGGGCCGCGTGGAGCGCGACGAGGCCGGGCGGCCGCTGCGGCTGCTGGGCATGTCGCAGGACATCACCGCGCGCAAGCACACCGAGATGCGGCTGGCCGAGCAGACCGCGCTGCTGAACACGCTCGCGGCGCAGGCGCCGCTGGGCATGGCTTTCGTGGACCCGGAATTCCGCTACGTGCGCATCAACGAGAAGCTGGCCGCCATGAACGGCATCAGCGTGGCCGGGCACCTGGGCCGGCCCGTGGCACAGGTGCTGCCGCAGCTGTGGCCGATGCTGGAGGGCTCGTACCGGCGCGCGCTGGCCGGCGAGGCGATGGAGGACGAGATCTGCGGCCAGACCGCCGCCGCGCCCGGCGTCACGTGCTGCTGGGCCACGAGCTACTACCCGGTGCGCGTGGGCACGCGCACGCTGGGCGTGGGCGTGGTGGTGCAGGACGTCACGCAGCGGCGCCAGGCCGAGCAGGCGCTGCGCGACGCCGACCGGCGCAAGGACGCCTTCCTCGCCACGCTGGCACACGAGCTGCGCAACCCGCTGGCGCCGGTGCGCAACGCGCTGGAGCTGCTCAAGCGCGCGGAGCACGACCCCGCGCTCACCAGCCGCGCGCTGTGCACGATGGAGCGGCAGGTCGCGCACATGGTGCGGCTCATCGACGACCTGCTCGACGTCAGCCGCATCAGCCGCGACCACCTGGAGCTGCGGCGCGAGCGCGTGCGGCTGGACGCCGTCGTCGATGCCGCCGTCGAGACCTGCCGCCCGCTGCTGCTGGAACGCCGCCACGCGCTGGCGGTGGCGCTGCCGGACTCGCCGCTGTGGCTGCACGCCGACCCGGTGCGGCTGGCGCAGGTGTTCGGCAACCTGCTGGCCAACGCCTGCCGCTACACCGAGCCCGGCGGGCGCATCCGCGTCGAGGCCCAGGCGCTGGGCACGCGCGCGGTGCGGGTGCGGGTGAGCGACTCCGGGCTGGGCATCCCGCCGGCGATGCTGGAGCGGGTGTTCGACCTGTTCACGCAGGTGGACAGCGCGCAGGGCCGCGCCGCAGGCGGGCTGGGCATAGGCCTGTCGCTGGTCAAGCGGCTGGTGGAGCTGCATGGCGGCAGCGTGGCGGCGCACAGCGCCGGGCTGGGGCAGGGCAGCGATTTCACGGTCGAGCTGCCGCTGCTGGCCGAGCAGAGCCTCCCGGGGGACACACCGGGCGCTGCGGGGACAATCCCCTTGTTTCCGGGGCCTGGCGCCCCATCTTTGACGCCCTTTGGCCCGATACCCGCCGCGGCCGCATCGGCCGACCTTGCCATGCTGAACCTGCCCGACCTTCCGCCTCTTTCCGATTCCGCCGCCGAGGACGCCGCCTCCGGCGCGGCCGTGCCGCAGGGGCGGCGCGTCCTGATCGTGGACGACAACGCCGACAGCGCCGACAGCCTGGCGATGCTGCTGCAGCTCGGCGGCCACGAGGCGCATACCGCCTACGACGGCCTGCAAGCGCTGGAGCTGGCCTCGCGGCTGCAACCCGATGTGCTGCTGCTGGACCTGGGGCTGCCGGGGCTGGACGGCTGCGAGCTGTGCCGGCGCATCCGCCAGCAGCCCTGGTCGGCGCGCTCGCTGCTCATTGCGGTCACCGGCTGGGGCCAGGCCGCGGACAAGCAGCGCTCGCAGGACGCGGGCTTCGACGGGCACCTGGTCAAGCCGGTGGACCTGCAGGCGCTTGAAAAGCTGATCGCCGACGGCGCGCCGGCCGCCTGATTCCTGCGCTTCATCGGCACTGAAGGAAGGGCCGTTCGGGCCGAGCTTGTCGAAGGGCTCAGGGCGAACGGGTGATTTCAGGGCCGAAGAGGAGGCGGAATCAGTTCGCCGCGAAGCAGTAGAACAGCCCCGCACCCCCCGTTGCCTTGAGCGCGTCCTGGCTGCAGCCGCGCGTGGGGTGCGAGGTGTTCCAGGACTTGGCTGCCGCGCTGTCGTCCAGCCCGGTGCGGTCGTGGTGGCCGACCATGGCGGCGCCTTCGCCGCTGTGGGTCCAGTTGCGGCAGGTCATGTCGTTGCCGCCGGCGGGGTAGGCGGTGCCGTCGGCCTGCGAGCCGGTGAGGACGTCGTGCATGTTGGGCGTGTCTCCCCGGCCGCGCACGGTGTCGCCCTTCTCGGTCAGTGCCGTGTCCTTGGTGATGCGGTTGTCCTGGTGCAGCTGCGCCACGTTCTCGGCGATGACCACGCCGCGCGCGTTGCGCCAGGGCCCGGTGCCGATGCGGTCGCGCGCGTTCACGGCCGGCGTGCCGCCTTCGGCGCTGGTGCTGAGGTAGGCGCGCCAGGTACGCCCGCCAGCGCCCACGTCCTCGGCCAGGGCTTGGCAGTGCTTGTCCGCGCCGGCCAGGCC
The DNA here is from genome assembly GCA_023410975.1 of Pseudomonadota bacterium. Taxonomy (GTDB): domain Bacteria; phylum Pseudomonadota; class Gammaproteobacteria; order Burkholderiales; family Burkholderiaceae_C; genus Azohydromonas. Next base: position 1,161 of record JAEYPG010000293.1, on the reverse strand, counting down.
GCCCAGGTCCGCACCGCGGCCCAGGCCGGTGCTGGTGACGAAGAAGCCCAGCTGCGACCCCGGCGACGCGCCGGGCTGCTGCGCTGACGTGCAGGCGGACAGGAGGGCGGCACACAGGGGCAGCAGCGTCTTCATCGTCATGGCGGGCATTTGCAGTCTCCTCGTGGCAGTGGACACAGGGCAGGCAAGGTAGCGCAGCGGCCGTCGCGCGGCCACCGGCGGCGCTTGGGGCATGCTCGCCGTGTACGTTCGAAACCCTTCCACGCTTCCCTCGCCAGCATCCGCATGCGCCCCGACTTGCCCTCCGAGCCGCCCGGCGGCGCTGCCGAGGCCTGGTTCGCCGCCCAGGGCTGGACGCCCTTTGCCTTCCAGCGCGAGGTGTGGGCCGCGATGGCCGAGGGCCACAGCGGCCTGCTGCACGCCACCACCGGCTCCGGCAAGACCTACGCCGTGTGGCTCGGCGCGCTGGCGCGGCGCAGCGCGGCAGCGGGGCTGCAAGTGCTGTGGATCACGCCCATGCGCGCGCTGGCCAGCGACACGGCCCAGGCGCTGGCGCGTCCCCTGCCCGACGTGGCGCCCGGCTTCGGGCTGGCGCAGCGCACGGGCGACACCACCGCGGCCGAGCGCCAGCGCCAGGAGCGCCAGCGTCCGCAGGCGCTGGTGACCACGCCCGAATCGCTGAGCCTGCTGCTCGCGCGCGCCGATGCCGAGGCCGAGCTGCGCCACGTGCACACCGTGGTGGTGGACGAGTGGCACGAGCTCATCGGCAGCAAGCGCGGCGTGCAGGTGCAGCTGGCGCTGGCGCGCTTGCGGCGCTGGAACCCGCGGCTGCTGACCTGGGGCCTGAGCGCGACGCTGGGCAACCTGGAGGAGGCGATGCACACCCTGGCCGGCACCGGCGACGCCCGGCTGGTGCAGGGCCGCATCGGCAAGCGGCTGGTGATCGACACGCTGCTGCCCGAGGCGCCGGCGCGCTTGTCCTGGCCCGGCCAGCTTGGCCTGCGCATGCTGGATGCGGTGGTGCGCGAGATCGAGCCGGTGCGCACCTGCCTCGTGTTCACCAACGTGCGCTCGCAAAGCGAGATCTGGTACCAGCGCCTGCTGGAGGCGCGGCCGGACTGGGCCGGCGCCATCGCGCTGCACCACGGCTCGCTGGACCGC
>JAEYPG010000285.1 GCA_023410975.1 Pseudomonadota bacterium | reverse complement strand
GTTCTCGTCGGCCGCGTGCACCCGCTCTTCGGAGTAGGTGTCCAGCAGCCTCTCGGGCGCCAGGCCGTCCAGCACCAGCTTGAGCTTCCACACCAGGTTGTCGGTGTCCTGGATGCCGGAGTTCGCGCCGCGTGCGCCGAAGGGCGACACTTGGTGCGCGGCATCCCCGGCGAAGAGCACGCGGCCATGGTTGAAGCGTCCCATGCGCCGGCACTGGAAGGTGTAGACGCTGACCCACTCCAGCTCGAACTCCCGGTCGTCGCCCAGCATCGCCTTGATGCGCGGAATCACCTTCTCCGGCTTCTTCTCCTCCTCCGGGTCCACGTTCCAGCCGAGCTGGAAGTCGATGCGCCAGACATCGTCCGCTTCGCGGTGCAGCAGCACGCTCTGGTTGCGGTGGAAGGGCGGGTCGAACCAGAACCAGCGCTCGGCCGGGAAGGCGGCCTTCATCACCACGTCGGCGATGAGGAAGCGGTCCATGAACACCTTGCCGTCGATGTCCAGGCCCAGCATGGTGCGGATCGGGCTGCGCGCGCCGTCGCACACGATCAGCCAGTCGGTCTCCAGCGCGTACACGCCATCGGGCGTCTGCACCTGCAGGGAAACATGGTCACCCTGCGGCGTGACGGCGATGACCTTGTTCTTCCAGCGGATCTCGACGCCGGTCTCGCCGCACTTGGCGACCTGGTACTCCTCCAGGTAGTACTGCTGCAGGTTCACCATGCCCGGGCGCTTCTGGTCGGCCTCGGGCTGCAGGTTGAAGTTGAAGACCTCGCCCTCGCCGAAGAAGGTGCGCCCGACGTTCCAGCCCACGCCCTTGTCCACCACCCGGTCGCCCACGCCGAGACGGTCCAGGATCTCCAGCGCGCGCTTGGCGTAGCACAGGCCGCGCGAGCCCACCGAGACGGTGTCGTCGTCGTCCAGCACCACGACCGGGATGCCGTGCAGCCGGCAATCCAGCGCGGCGGCCATGCCCACCGGTCCGGCGCCCACGATCACGACGGGCAGGCGCCGCACGGCGCCGCCATCCAGCTCTGGCGGCCGGCGGTATTCGAACTTGGGATAGGTGTAGGTCTTGAGCATGTCGTCTCCGTCCTCGTCTCAAGGACGCACCACGCCGGGCAGCGCGGACATCATCCTTGTTTGTGAATGACTAACAAATTTGTCTTTGGCTAATTGCGGCGCAAGTGTAGGCAGCGAATTCGCTAATGGCAAACAAGTTTGATAAGGGATAACTCGTACTTGCCAAGTACAGCCGCTTGACGCAGCTCAACGCGGCGGGCCGTCCGCGAGCCGGGCCTCTGTAAGGCGGCGCAGGCATGCTTGCGGGCCGCGTCCTTTGGACGGGAAGGGCCGCCCGGCAGGGTTCAGGAATTGCCCAAACCGCTGGTTACGAGTGAGAAAGGGAAAGTCGACATGAATGTTCTGGTCACCGGCGGCGCCGGCTACATCGGCAGCTTGACGAGCGTGCAACTGCTGGCCGCCGGCATGCGTCCCGTGCTGTTGGACAACCTGTGCAACAGCAAGGTGGCGGTGCTGGACCGTATCGAGCAGGTGGCGGGCACGCGGCCGCGCTTCGTGCAGGGAGACATCCGCGACCGCGCGCTGGTGGAGCGCGTGCTGCGCGAGGAAGGCATCGAGGCGGTGATCCACTTCGCTGGGCTGAAGGCGGTGGGCGAGTCGGTGGAGATCCCGCTGGCCTACTACGGCAACAACGTGCACGGCACGCTGGTGCTGCTGGAGGCGATGCGTGCCGTGAACGTGCGCACGCTGGTCTTCAGCTCCTCCGCCACGGTGTACGGCGACGCGCAGGTGATGCCGCTGCACGAGGACGCCCCGACCAGCGCCACCAACCCTTATGGCCGTACCAAGCTGATGGTGGAGCAGATCCTGGGCGACCTGGCGGTGTCGGACCCGGCCTGGTCACTCACGGCGCTGCGCTATTTCAACCCGGTGGGTGCGCACCCGAGCGGCCTGATGGGCGAGGACCCGCAGGGCATTCCCAACAACCTCATGCCCTACATCGCGCAAGTGGCGGTGGGCCGGCGCGACAAGCTGCGCGTGTTCGGCAGCGACTACTCCACGCCCGACGGCACCGGCGTGCGCGACTACATCCACGTGCTGGACCTGGCCGACGGCCATCTGGCCGCGCTGCGCCATGCCCATGGCCGGCCGGGCATGCACGTCTTCAACCTGGGTACCGGGCACGGCAACAGCGTGCTGGAAATGCTGCAGGCCTTTGGCCGTGCCTGCGGCCACGAGCTGCCCTACGAGTTCGCACCGCGCCGCCCCGGCGACGTGGCGAGCTGCTGGGCCGACCCGGCGCATGCGGAACGCACGCTGGGCTGGCGCGCCACGCGCAGCCTCGACGAGATGTGCGCCGACACCTGGCGCTGGCAGTCGATGAACCCGAACGGGTATCCGGGCTGAAATGAAAAATTGCCTGCGTGGCAGGCAATTTTTGCCAGTTGCCCGGGACTGTCGACGGTAGACCCAGGCAACTTACTGGGCCTTCAGGGCCCGTCTTCTCAGTCCCAGTGCTTGCCCGGGCGATCTTTGCCCGGACGGTCCTTGCCCGGACGATCCTTGTCGCGGCCCTTGCCCGGGCCACCCTTGGGCGGCTCCGGCTTGGCCGAACCCGACTTGGCGAACGCAGGCGCGGCCGACAGCGTCAGGATCGCCGGCGCCACGTAAGCGCCGCGTTTGACGAAGTTGCGCCGGGAACTATTGGGTACCGTCATCTTCCATCTCCTTGGAGGTTTGCTCGTGGCTCAGACCTGACTGCTTCTGGATCGAGCGGGGCTCTGCGCCCAGGCCGGTTCACTGCTCAACGATGGCCTGCGCGCCCGGGCACTTAGGCAATCCAATCGCCCGGCAAGTTCTGCGGCGGGGCCTGCTTTGCGGGGGGTGTGTTCAAGGGGGCAGCTGCACGGAACTTCCCGGAGCGCTTAAGGCTTGCGTTTCCTCGGCCGTGTCCTCGCGCGCAGCGCGCGGGGCCGGGGCGAAGCGCAGCCGGCGCGCGGGGTGCGACGCGGGCAGCCTCGGCCCGCGTCCGAAGAGCTGCTCGCGCAACGTGCCTGCGGCATAGCTGGCGGCGTAGCGGCCGCGCTGCTGCAGCTCCGGCACCACCAGCTCCACTACGTCCCGCAGTGTCTCGTGCGCCAGCGCGTAGCTGAGGTTGAAGCCGTCAACGCCGCTGGTGTCGGCCCATTGTTCGAGCTGGTCCGCCACCTGCGCCGGCGACCCGACGATGACCGGTCCGCGCCCGCCCAGCCCGATGAAGCGCGCGGCCTCGCCCACGGTCCAACGCCGTCCCGCCGGCGTCTGCCCGAAGGCCGCCAGCGCCGTGCGCCCGGCCTCGGCGGCCACGGCATCGATGGGCTCGTGGCGCGCATGGCGGCTGAAGTCGATGCCGGTCCAGCCCGACAGCAGCGCCAGCGCGCCTTCCACGTCCACGTAGCGCAGCAGCTCCATGTGCTTTTCCTGCGCCTCGGCCGAGGTCGGTGCGGTGATGACCAGGGCCTGCGCATAGATGAGCAGGTCCTCGCGCGCGCGGCCCGCCGCCGCCAGCGCCCGCTCCAGCTGCTGCACCTGGCGCCGCACCACCGCGATGCTCGGCCCGCTGAGGTAGACCACCTCGGCGTGGCTGGCCGCCATCTGCAGCGCGGACGCCGAGGCGCCGGCCTGCATCTGCAGCACTGGCGTGCGCTGCGGCGAAGGCTCGCACAGGTGGATGCCGGGCACATCGAAATAGCGCCCACGGTGGCCGATGGGGTGCACCTTGGCCGGATCGGTGTAGACGCCGCCAGCGGGGTCGCGCCGCACCGCGTCCTCTTCCCAGCTCGCCTCCCAGAGCTTGTAGGCCACCTCCAGGTACTCCTCGGCCAGCGCATGGCGCTCCTGCGGCGCGGGCGGGTGCGCCTGGCCCAGGTTGCGGTCGGCACTGTCGAAGCAGCGGGCGGTGATGTTCCATGCCACGCGGCCCTGCGTGAGGTGGTCCAGCGTGGAGAGGCGCCGCGCGAAGAGGTAGGGATGCTCGTAGGCGACGGCGCTGGTCAGCCCGAAGCCCAGGTGCCGCGTGGCCTGTGCCATCAGCGGCACCAGCGCCAGCGGGTCGTTCACGGGCACCTGCACGCCATGCCGTAGCGCGGCCTCGGGGCTGTCGCCAAACACGTCATTGACGCCCAGCACATCGGCGAAGAGCACGCCGTCGAAGCAGCCGCGCTCCAGCAGCTGCGCCAGCTCCACCCAGTGCCCGGCCTGGGTGTAGCGGTGCGAGGCGTCGCGCGGATGACGCCACAGGCCTGGGGCCTGGTGCGAGGCCGCGTTCATCTGGAACGCGTTGAAGCGGATGCGGCGCGCCATGGCGGCTACGGCCGGGAGCTGCCGCTGCATTCCCTGCGCAAGAAAACACGCCGGGGCGAAGAAAGAGGCTGCATCGCGTACTGCTTGAAATGGCGTCCAGGGCACTCTAGGCAGCCTGCCTGTCCCGAGCAAGAACGCTTTTCGACCATGGATATGCATCCCGCGGCATGTTGCAATTGGTCGCCGCTCACTTCAGGGTTGCGGCGCCCTCATCCTTGAACGGGTTGCGCTCGCGCAGCTCGTCCGTGTAGTGCTGCATGCCCGCCCCCTCTCGGGCCAGGAAGTCCGCCACCGCGTCGGCAAAGCGGGCGTCGGCCAGCCAGTGCGCGGATTGCGTGCGCACCGGCAGCAGCCCGCGTGCCATCTTGTGCTCGCCCTGCGCACCGCCCTCGAAGGCTTCGTAGCCATGTTCGATGCACCAGCGCAGCGGCTGGTAGTAGCAGGCATCGAAGTGCAGGCAGGGCACGTACTCGACACTGCCCCAGTAGCGCCCGTAGGCGCGCTTGCGCTCGGGGTCCAGCACCACCAGCGAGGCCGCAATGGCTTCGTTGCCGCGCCGCGCCACGAACAGCAGCCAATGGCGCGGCATGGAGCGCGCCACCTCGCGGAAGAAGGCGCGCTCCAGGTAAGGCGTGGAGCCGTGGGCGTGGTAGGTGAGCGTGTAGCAGCGGTAGAAGAAGTCCCACAGCTCTTCCGTGATCGCTTCGCCCTCGTGCGCCGTGAAGCGCACGCCGGCCTCGGCCACGCGGCGCTGCTCCTGGGCGATCTTCTTGCGCTTCTCGCGCTGCAGGCTGTGCAGGAAGGCGTCGAAGCTGGGCCAGGGTGCCTGCGGCGGCTGGGTCCAGTGGAACTGCACGCCCTCGCGCAGCATCCAGCCCGCGCGCTCCAGCGCGGCGGCGTCGGGCGCGTCCATGAACAGCAGGTGCGCAGAGGACAGCTTCTGTTGCCGCGCCAGCGCCAGCAGCGCCTGCGCCAGCACGGCGCGCGTGCCTTCGTCGCGCGCCAGCAGCCGCGTGCCCGGCACGGGCGTGAAGGGCACGGCGGCGAGCAGCTTGGGGTAGTACTTCAGGCCGTGGCGGCGGTAGGCATCGGCCCAGGCCCAGTCGAAGACGTATTCGCCGTAGGAGTGGCTTTTCAGATAGAGCGGGCAGCCGCCCAGCAGCTCCCCGTCCGCCGTCTCGACGGTCATGAAGCACGGCGCCCAGCCCGTGAGGCGCACGGCAGATTTGGAACGGTGCATCGCCAGCAGGTAGGCCATGCGCATGAAGGGTGTGGGCGCGGCCTGCTGCTCCAGCAGCGCGTCCCAGGCGGCGGCGTCGATGCGCTCCGGGCTGTCGTGCACCTGGATCACGAGGCCGTCCACGGACGGCGCAGCGCAGGCATTCGGGAGGTGGTCGGGGTGGGAAGCCATGGTCCCGATTCAACCGTAGCCCCGGCCTTCGTGCAGGGGGCGGCTGCAGTGCCCCGACGAACCCGCCCCCAGGCGCCGTCGGCCGCTACAGCGCCATCGCCGCGCTGGCCGCGCCGGCCAGCACGAGGCTGGCGCCCCAGACGGTGTCGAGATCGAACCAGCCGCGCGACAGCGCCTTCAGGCCCAGCCAGCGGTACACCGCCCAGGCGGCGGCCAGGCCGGCGATGAACATCGCCACGGTATGCACGGCGGCCACCAGCGCCGAGGCCGCCAGCCCGGCCACCAAAGGCAGCGGTGCCCGGCCGGCGGGCAGGCACAGTCCCAGCGCGAAGGGCAGCAGCATCAGCCCGGCGCCGTGGGCCGAGGCCATCAGGAAGGACCACAGCGCCACTTGCGTGGGCCGCACGCGCGCCAGGAAGCGCGGGTGGCGGCGGTCGATCAGCCGCCAGGCGCCGAAGGCCACCACCAGCAGCCCGGCGGCCAGGCGCAGCTCGCGCTGCCAGGCCAGCAGCGGGCCCAGCAGCGCGAAGGGCAGCAGCAC
>JAEYPG010000222.1 GCA_023410975.1 Pseudomonadota bacterium | reverse complement strand
GCGCTGAGCGGCGCTGCGCAACGGGCCCGCCCGCGGCGTACAGGCAGCACGACGAAAGGCAAGGATGAGGACGGTGGTGGTGTTCCAGGGCGGCGGCGCGCTGGGAGCGTTCGGCGGCGGCGCGTGGGCGTCCATCGCGCCATGGCTGCGGGCGCGGGGCGACCGGGTGGTGGCGCTGGCGGGCACCTCCATCGGCGCCGTCAATGCCGCCGTGGCGGCGCGGCAGCTGCACACGGCCGATGCCGGCGTGCAGGCGCTGCTGCACCTGTGGCGCCATGAGATCGCCACGCCCTCGTTTCCCTTCCTGGGCTTCGCGGTGGGCGACAGCCGCCATGCCGCGGCGCTGCGGGCGTGGAATGGCCTGCTCACCGGCGTGCTGCTGGGCACGCGCAACCTGTACCGGGCGCAGCCGCTGCACTGGCTGCCGTGGGCAGGCGCGAACCGGCTCGAATACCCGCTTTACGACCGTGGCGCGATGTGGTCGCTGCTGGAGCGGCAGGTGGGGCGCTACGCCAGCGTCACGGCCGCGCAGCCGCTGCTGGCCGTGGGCGCGGTGGACCTGCTCTCGGGCGGGCTGCGCCTGTTCGACAGCGACGAGGCGCCCATTGGCGCGCCGGAGCTGGCGGCCAGCTCGGCGATCCCGATGGTGTTCGAGCCGGTGGAGATCGGCGGGCGGCGCTACTGGGACGGCGACGCCACGCGCGACTCGCTGCTGCCGGGGCTGCTGGCGCGGCTGCGCGCGAGCGGGCGGCTGCACGAGGGCGAGGCGCTGCAGCTGGTGAGCATCGAGCAGTTCCCGCGCGCGATGGCGGGGCTGCCGCAGTCCGGCGCCGAGCTGCGCTGGCGGGCCATGAGCCTGATGCAGGTGGACAAGCTCGTGCCGCCGGGGCTGCCGGAGCTCAAGCGCTGGATTCGCGTGCTGCGGCCGCCGCTGCCGGAAGACGCTATTTCCGCCGACTTCGACTACTCGCCCGAGCGGCTGGAGGCGCTGGTCACGCAAGGGCGGGACACGGCGCGCATGGCGCTGGTGGAGTCGCTCGCGGGAGCAGAGGAGACCGGCGCGGGGCGGTGACGGGCTGTTCGGCGGAAGCCGAGGCCGTTCTGCAGGACGAAGCACGGGGGCTGCCCGCGCTTCATCCTGCGTCAGCCCCGATGGCCGCCCTGCTTCTCCGGCCGGTTCGAGGCCGAGCGGTCGCCGTGCTGCTGCCCCATCACGTCCGGCGTGCCGCGCGCGGCGTCGGTACCGGAATCGGCCGCGCCGCCCTGCTGCCCGACCTGGGGCGCGGTGGCCTGGGCCTGGTCCTGCGCATTGCCGCGCGGCGGGTTGTGCGGCACGGTGCCGCGCGGGTTGTCGTTGCCTTGCTGCTGGGCCATGAGGCTCTCCTCGAAGTGAAGGACACGCGTTCATCCGGCAAGGCCGGTGCCGAGGCGCCCCTCAGCGCCCGTCGCTGCGCTGGCCCCGCTGTCTTCGCGCCCGCCGTCCGGGTCCAGCGGCTGGTCCACCCAGCGCTGCACCCACTCCACGATGCGCCGCACGCCGTCCAGGCGGTGGGAGGGCTTGCCTTCCTTGAGCACGTGGCGGTCGCCGCCGGGGTACAGCACCATCTCGCACGGCGCCCCGGTGGCGCGCATCAGGCTCACGAACAGCTCCTCGGACTGGCACTTCGGGCAGCGCTCGTCCTCCTTGCCCTGCAGGATCAGCGTGGGCGTGCGCGCCCGCTCGATCTCCGTCATGGGCGACAGCCGCCGGCTGGTCTCGCGGTCGATGCGCGGGGTGCCGCACATGTCGTAGGGGTCGCTGTAGTAGCCGCTGTCACTGGTGCCGTAGTGCGTCTCCAGGTTCGACACCGGCGCGCACACCACCGCGGCGCGGAAGGCGCGGCTGTGGCCGATGGCCCAGGCCGCCATGTAGCCACCGTAGGAGCTGCCCGTGATCGCCACACGGTCGTCGGCCAGGCCCTCGCGCTGCAGCGTCCCGATGATGGACAGGATCTGCGGCAGGTCGCGCTCGCCCCAGTGGCCGCGCAGCCGCTCGGCGAACTCGCGCCCGTAGCTGCTGGAGCCCACGGTGTTGGGCGCCACCATCAGCCAGCCGCGCGCGCACAGCACGGGCCAGAAGGCATGGTTCTGGAACGTGAGGTCGGCGTAGCTGGCCGGGCCGCCGTGCACGTCCACCAGCACCGGCATGGGCCCCTGCGCGTCGCGGGCGCGGATCAGCCACGCATCGACCTGCTCCATACCTCCCTCGCCATCGGGCACCTGGAAATGGCGCATCTCCGCCTGCAGCGGCTCGCGCTCGTGCCACCAGGTGTTCAGGCGGCTCAGGGTCTGCTCGTGGCGGCCGTCCAGGTCCGCCGCGCCCAGCTCCAGTGGCGTGTCGCCGCTCTCCCAGGAGAAGGCCATTCGGGAGCGCGCCACCGCGATGGCACCGATCTGCCGGTCGCCGTCCACCAGCAGCCGCCGCTCGCCCTCCGGTACCGACAGGCTCACCAGGTGCTGGCGCCCGCGCTGCGCCAGCAGCAGACGCAACTGCGCGCCGTCGGCGCTCCAGTAAAGATCGCTGGTGGGCACCACCTCGACATCATCGCCGCCAAGCATGCGCACGCGGCCCGAGTCGGGCTCCAGCAGCCACAGCTGCATCTTGGCGTCGCCCTCGTCGAGGTTGCCGCTGAAGGCGATCCAGCGCCCGTCGGGCGACCACCGCGGCGTGCCGGTGTTGCCCTGCTCGTGCGTGAGCTGGCGCGCGTGGCTGCCGTCCGCGTCCGCCACCCAGAGGTCGGTGCGGTGCGCCAGGCGCCCTTCGCGGGTGCGGCTGTACACGATGCGCCGGCCGTCCGGCGACCAGGCCGCGGAGTGCACGTCGAATGCGCCTTCCGTGAGGCGGCGGTCTTCGCCGCTGTCGATGTCGAGCGTGAAGAGGTGGATCTGCTGCGACAGCAGGTAGCCCACGCCGTCCATCTTGTACGGCAGCCGCCACACCACCTCGGGCGCGTTGGCGTCGCGCGGCTCGTCCAGCGTCGAAGGTGCGCCGCGCGCCTCGGGGTCCACGTTCACGACGCTGGTGAGCAACAAGCGGCGCCCGTCCGGGCTCCACTCGAAGGCGGAGACGCCGCCCTTGAAGAAGCTGATCTGCCGCGCCTCGCCGCCGTCGGGGCGGATCAGGAACACCTGGTTCAGGCCGGCGCGGTCGGAGAGGAAGGCGATCTGCTGGCCGTCCGGCGACCAGCGCGGCTGCTTGTCCTGCGAGGTGCCGGCGGTGAGCGGACGCGGCTCGCCGCCGCCGTCCAGCGGAAAGAGCCAGAGGCTGCTGCGGTAGCCGTCGCTGTCGCGATGCGGGCGCTTGACCGCGCACACCGCGATGTCGTGCACGGACACGGCGTGGAGGTCATCGATGCGTTGTTCGAGCAGGAGGTCTTCGACCTGGAAGGATGCAGTGGGCATGGCATCTCACTCCCGCGGCGCCGCGCCGATTTCACCGGGCCTCGGCATCGCGTTGCTGTCTTGTTGCAAAAGAAGGAAAGGAGCCGGTACCGCCCAGCGGCGCGCCGGCTCAAGCTCCCGGGGCCGCTGGTGCCGGGTCTTGTGGCCGGGATGCGGCAAGCGCAGGTCCCGGCAGGGCCCGGGCTGCACACGGGACGGGCCGGGAATTTGCCGTTCCGCCGCTGCATTCAGCAAGACACGCAACCCCGCCATGGCCGCCCCGCCGGATCTCCCACCCTCGCCCGCGCTGCCCGTGCGCGATGCCTGCGACGGCTGCCCGGCGCTGTGCTGGCAGCTGCGCCGCAACTGCCGGCTGACGCCGCGGCAGCTGGGGCTGGCCTTCGGCGCGGTGTGCATGTTCCACGGCCTGCTGGCGCTGGGGTTCTGGGCGCTGGGCTTTCCGCTGGTCAGCCTGTTCGCCGGCATCGAGGTGGCGGCGCTGGCGGCGGCGCTGGTGGTGCACGCGCGCCACGTGCTGGACCGCGAAACCATCACCCTGGCGGCGGACCGGCTGTGCGTGGCGCGGCACTGCGGCGGGCAGGGGGAGCGCATCGAGCTGCCTGCGGCCTGGGTGCGCGTGCACACCGACGGCCCCGCGGCGCTGGTGCGGCTGAGCGCGGGCG
>JAEYPG010000190.1 GCA_023410975.1 Pseudomonadota bacterium | reverse complement strand
TGACGCGCCGGCGGACAAGAAGGTCTACGCCATCGTGGTGGACTTCATCACGCCCGAGACCGAGACCTCGCACCACTACTTCTGGGGCATGGCGCGCAACTTCAAGGCGCAGGACCCGGCGCTGACGGTCGCGATCCGCGAAGGGCAGGGCAAGGTGTTCGCCGAGGACCTGGAAATGCTGGAGCGCCAGCAGGCCAACCTCAGCGCCTGGCCCGATCGCAAGCTGCTGATGCTCAACATCGACGCCGGTGGCGTGCAGTCGCGCCGCGTCATCGACCGGCTGCTGGCCGCCGAGAAGGCGCCGCAACCGCAGCCTGCCCAGCAGCCGGCGCAGGCCGCCGTGGCGGAGACGGCGCAATGAGCACCGCCGCCGCCACCCTGAGCGTGCGCGTGGCCCGCAAGACCGACGAGGCCACGGACATCTGCAGCCTGGAGCTGGTGAGCGCGGACGGTGCGGCACTGCCGGGCTTCTCCGCCGGCTCGCACGTGGACGTGCACCTGCCCGGCGGCGTGGTGCGGCAGTACTCGCTGTGCAACGACCCGGCCGAGACGCACCGCTACCTCGTCGCCGTGCTGCGCGACCCGGCCTCGCGCGGCGGCTCCGCGGCCGTGCACGACGCGGTGAAGGAGGGCGACACGCTCACCATCAGCGCGCCGAAGAACCACTTCGCGCTGGCGCACGAGGCGAAGAAGAGCCTGCTGCTGGCCGGCGGCATCGGCGTGACGCCGATCCTGTGCATGGCCGAGCGCCTGGCCGTCATGGGCGCGGACTTCAAGATGCACTACGCCGCGCGCTCGCGCGAGCGCGCGGCCTTCGTCGACCGCATCCAGGGCGCGTCCTTCGCGGGCCAGGTGCAGTTCCATTTCGACGACGGCGCCGCGGCGCAGAAACTCGACCTGGGCGCCGTGCTGGCGAAGCCCGAGGCCGGCACGCACCTCTACGTCTGCGGCCCCAAGGGCTTCATGGATGCAGTGCTGGCCACGGCCCGTGAACAGGGTTGGGCCGAGGAGCAGTTGCACTGGGAGTTCTTCGCCGGTGCGGATGCCGCGCCGCGCGCGGACGACGGCAGCTTCGAGGTGCAGCTCGCGAGCTCGGGCCGCGTCATCGCCATCGCCCCGGACAAGACCGTGACGCAGGCCCTCTCGGAAGCGGGCGTGGAGATCATGGTGTCGTGCGAGCAGGGCGTGTGCGGCACTTGCCTCACGCGCGTGCTGCAGGGCGAGGTGGACCACCGCGATGCGTACCTCACGCCCGAGGAGCAGGCGGCCAACGACCAGTTCACGCCCTGTTGCTCGCGCTCCAAGTCGCCGCGGCTGGTGCTGGACCTGTGACGGCATCGGCTTGCCGGCCCGGCGCTGGCAGCCGGCAATGTTGGCATCGCCCGTTCAGCGCGCCCGGTGCACGTCCAGCGCCGACACGGCCGCTGCCTGGTTGCCCCAGGACTGCCGCACGTAAGTCGCGACGGCGGCCACTTCACCGTCCGACAGGACCTGCTTGAACGGCGGCATGCCGAAGGGCCTCGGATTGCCTTGCGTGGCGGGCGGGAACCCGCCGTGCAGCACGGCCTTGATCAGGTTGTTGGGCGACGCCATCGTCGCCGCCCCGTTCCCGGCCAGCGGCGGATAGGCCTTCGCCACGCCCTCGCCGCGGTCGCCGTGGCAGGCGGCGCATTGGTCGCCGTAGACCTTCGCGCCCAGGCGCATGAGATCGGCCGGGGCGGGCTCGACCGGTTCCTTCTTCACATTGGCCTGCGGCAGCGCCTTGAGGTAGACCGCCATCGCGCGCACGTCTTCCGCGCTCAGGTACTGGGTGCTGCGGTAGACGACTTCCGCCATCGGGCCCATGGCGGTGCCGCGCGGGGAGAAGCCGGTCGCCAGCAGCGCGCCGATCTCCTCGGTGCTCCAGTCGCCGACGCCAGCCTCGTGTCCCGCCGTCAGCGACGGCGCATACCAGTGCTGCATCGGGATCAGGCCGCCGCCCAGCTCGCCATCACCGTTGGTGGCGCCCAGCCAGTTGCGGCCGGAGTGGCACGCGACGCAGTGGCCCAGCCCCTGCACCAGGTAGCTGCCGCGGTTCCACTCCGCTGTCCGGCCCGGGTCCGGCTGGAACGCCTGCGCGCGGAAGAACAGGGCCCGCCACACCGCCAGCGAGGCCTGCAGGTTGTACGGAAACCGCAGCTCGTGCGGCCGGTTCGGCTGGCGCACGGGTGGCAGGCTCTGCAGGAAGGCGTGGAGCGCGGCCGAGTCCTCGCGCGTAACCTGCGTGTAGCTCGGGTATGGGAAGGCCGGGTACAGCAGCCGGCCGTCCCTGGAGCGGCCATGGTGCAGGGCACGCCAGAACTCGGCCTCGGTCCACGCGCCCAGGCCCGTTTCGCGGTCGGGCGTGAGGTTGGGCGCGTACACGACGCCGAAGGGCGTCTCGATGCCGCGCCCGCCGGCGTACTCCTCACCGCCCCGGGCCGTGTGGCAGCCCACGCAGTTGCCGGCCCGGGCCAGGTACGCCCCGCGGGCGATGGCCGCGGCATCGACGGCGCCACCGGTGCGCGCTTCCGCGAGCGGAGCTTCCCCCCGCACGTTGAGCCACCACACCAGCGCTGCCAAGGTCGCCAGGACGGCGACCAAGCCCAGGCCAGTCCGCATCGCGCTTCGCACCGTGATCCTCATTGGAGTCCGCTCCCGCACTCCAGGGGCAGCGGCAGCGTCGGCTGCCGTGCCGGCTTGCTGTCGGCCGGCGGCGTCTGCGAAGACAGCCAAACGGCCACGGCGCTGACGTCCTGCGGGCTCAGCCGCTTGGCGATGGCCGCCATGCAGTCCGGCTCGGCAGCCCGGCGCTGGCCGGTCCGCCAGGCGCCGAGCTGTCCCATGACGTAGTCGCGCGGCAGTCCCACCAGGCCCGGCATGGCGGGCTCGACACCGGTCATCTTCTGGCCATGGCAGGCGACGCAGGCCGGGATGCCGCGGCCCGGGTCGCCCTGCCGCACCAGCTGCGCGCCCAGCTCCAGCTGCGAGCGCGCGGCGCCGCTGGTCTGTGCCGGCGGATAGGGCAGGTCCAGCGCCGCGAAGTGGTGCGCGATCTCGCGCAGGTAGTCGTCCGAGAGGTGCTCTACCAGGTAGGCCATCGTGGCGTTGTGGCGGCGGCCCTCTCGGAAGTTCAGCAGCTGGTTGTAGAGGTAACCGGCCGGCTTGCCGGCAATGCGCGGAAAGTAGCCTTCATTGGTGGCGCGCCCCTCCTTGCCGTGGCAGACCGTGCAGGCCTGCATGCGCTGCGCCATGGTGTCGGGGACTTGTGCGCCGGAGGCCTGGGCGGCGGCGAACCCCGGCAGCAGTGCGCCAAGCACGGCAGCAAGGAAGAGACGGGTCTTGTGCGCCCTCGGCTTGTGGAAGGGCTGGTGCAGGTTTGCAGTCATGGCAGGGCTTGGAAGGGCTCAGGCCGTGAGCTGGGCCGAGGCCAGCTGGCCGATGGTGCGGAGGGCGTCGTCGAACCTCTCGTCGCCGGCCTGGCCGTAGTTCAGCCGCAGGCAGTGTGCGAAACGCTGGTCGGCGGAAAAGATGTGCCCGGGCGCCAGGCTGATGTTCTGGGACGAGGCCAGGCGGTGCAGTTTCAGCGCATCGACCTGCTCCGGCAGCTCCACCCACAGGAAGTAGCCGCCTTCCGGGCGCGTCACGCGCGTGCCCTTGGGGAAGTGCTTCGCGATGCCGCGCAGCGCCCGCGCCTGGCTGTCGGCCAGCGTCTGGCGCAGCTGGCGCAGGTGGCGGTCGTAGCCGCCGTGCTGCAGGTAGTCGGAGAGCGCCTCCTGCGTCGGCACGGCCGTGGCCAGCGAGGTCATCAGCTTGAGCCGCTGCACCCTCTGCGCGAAGCGTCCCGCCGCGGCCCAGCCCACCCGGTAGCCCGGCGCCAGGCACTTGGAAAAGGAGCTGCAGTGCATCACCAGGCCCTGGCGGTCGAAGGCCTTGGCCGGCGGCGGCCGGCGCAGCCCGTGGTACAGCTCGCTGTACACATCGTCCTCGATCAGCGGCACCTCGTGCTTGGCCAGCAGCTCCACCAGCGCCCGCTTGTTCTCCTCAGGCATCAGGCTGCCCAGCGGGTTCTGGAAGTTGGGCATGAACCAGCAGGCGCGCACCGGGTGCTGCCGCAGCACCTGCGCCAGCGAGTCGATCTCGATGCCGTGGCGCGGGTGCGTGGCCACCTCCACCGCCTTGAGCTGCAGCCGCTCCAGCGCCTGCAGCGCGGCATAGAAGGTGGGCGACTCCACCGCCACCACGTCGCCGGGGCGCGTGACGGCCTGCAGGCACAGGTTGAGCGCCTCCATCGCGCCGTTGGTGATGACGATCTCGCCGGCGTCGATGCCCGTGCCCTCCACCACGTAGCGCAGGCCGATCTGGCGCCGCAGCCGCTCGCTGCCCTCGGTCAGCTCCTCGACGATGCGCTGCGGGTTGAGCCCGCGCATGGCCGGCGAGAGGCTGCGCGCGAGCTTCTCCAGCGGAAAGAGCTGCGGGCTCGGAAAGGCCGAGCCCAGCGGCACCACGTCGGCCTGCCGCGTCGAGCCCAGCACCTGGAACACCAGCTCGCTGATCTCCACGTGGCTCGATTGCGCGGCCGGCTGCGCCGTCGTGGGCTCGTTGGCGCCGGCGCTGCGCAGCGCATTGACGTAGTAGCCCGAGCGGGGACGGGCCTGGATCAGTCCGCGCGCTTCCAGCAGGTAATAGGCCTCGAACACCGTGGAGGGGCTGATCTTGCGGCTGCTGCTGGCCTGCCGCACCGAGGGCAGCCGGTCGCCCGAGCGCAGCACCTGCGTGCGTATCAGCTCGGCGATCTCGTCCGCGTACTGCTCGTACCGCTTCATGGCGAGGCTCCCTGATCTGCTCTGTTTTCAATGGTGGCCCACTGTACTGATATGCCACCCAGCGCAGCAAATGGCCTCGAAAACCGAATCTGATACGGTCATTTGAAGCAGATTCTGAGTCTTACCAAATCAGTTCCGCCCCGGCACAGTCCGGCCTCATCGCTCACGGTGCGGCCTTCTGTCCCGGCGGAAGGCACTGCCCAGGAACCGGTCCGGACCCATGCACGACACCCTCTCCGCCGTCACGGCACTCTCCCTGTCCAGCCGCCAGTGGCTGCGGGAACACGCTCCCAGCCTGGACCGCACGACCCGGCACGCCGCGGCGCTGCTGCCCTTGCTGGCCAAGGCCGGCCTGCTGCAGGAGGGCATCGCGCTTGACGAGGCCGTGGACGCGCTGGCCGAGGTGTGCTCGGAGTCGCTGGCAGCGGGCTTCGTCCTGTACTCCCAGCGCAGCTTCATCGAGGCGCTGCGGCTGAGCCACAACGTGGCGTTGCGCGAGCACTTGCTGCCTGCGGTGGAGGAAGGCCGGTTGGCCGGTGCCGCGGGCCTGTCCGGCGCCTTCGCGCATCTCGCCCACGGCACGCCGCTGCCGGTGCAGGGCATCGAGACGCCGCGCGGCTGGAAGCTCAGCGGCCGGCTGTCCTGGGTTGCCAACCTGCAGCACGACGGCTACGCCGTGGCCGTGCCGGTGGCTTTCCAGTGCTTGAAGCAGTTCGCGTTCGTCATGCTCGGCAGCGAGGAGAACGGCCTCACGCGCACGCCCGACCTGGGCACCGCCGGCGTGCGCAGCATCCGCGCGGCGGCGCTGCGCCTGGAGCAGGTGCACTTCCGCGAGGACGAGCTGCTGCACGTCAACGGCGCGATGCTGATGCGGGATCTGCTGCCGCGCCTGCTGGCCCTGCAGTGCGGCATGGCCCTCGGCGTGGCTCGCGCCGCCTTGTCCGCGGCTGAGGCCCACGGCGGCGCGGGGGCCGGCGCGCGCCGTGCCGCCCTGGAGCGGCTGGACGCGCTCCTCCTGGAAAACCGCGCGGCCCTGCGCGATGGGTGGCAGGACGGCCGCTTCCTCCAGGACACCGCGGCGCTGCTCAAGCTGCGCTCGCGCTTCGTCGAGCTGGCCCAGGCGGCCGTGCAGGCCGAGCAGCAGGCCGTGGGCGCCGAGGCCGTGCTCGCTGGCGAGGACGGCGGCTGCGCGCGCCGCACCGGCGAAATCCAGTTCCTTTCCCTTCTGCGTCCGGACACCGGCGACGTCCGGTCCCCGCTGTCGCACGCCCGGAGCCCCGCATGAGTTCCCCTTCCCGCGTCATTCCCATCCAGCCGACCGGCGACGCCCCGCGCCGCTCGCCGCCCATGTTCGAACCCCGGCGCAAGGTCTACGCGCGCAGCGTCAAGGGCCTGTTTGCCAGCTGGCGCTGGGTGATGGTCTGGGTCACGCAGCTCATCTTCTACGGCCTGCCCTGGCTGAGCTGGAACGGCCGCCAGGCCGTGCTGTTCGATCTGGATGCGCGGCGCTTCTACCTGCCCGGGCTGGTGCTGTACCCGCAGGACTTCATCTACCTGAGCGCGCTGCTGGTGCTGTCGGCCTTCGCGCTCTTCTTCTTCACCGCCATCGCCGGGCGCATGTGGTGCGGCTTCGCCTGTCCGCAGACGGTCTACACGGAGATCTTCATGTGGATCGAGCGGCGCATCGAGGGCGACCGTTTCGCGCGCATGAAGCTCGACCAGGCGCCGTGGAGCGCGCGCAAGCTCGCGCGCAAGGGGGCCAAGCAGGCGGCGTGGATCGCGCTGAGCCTCTGGACCGGCTTCACCTTCGTCGGCTACTTCACGCCGATCCGCGAGCTGGGCGCTTCCGCGCTCGCGCTGGGCACGGGGCCGTGGGAGACCTTCTGGGTCTTCTTCTACGGCCTGGCGACCTACGGCAACGCCGGCTTCCTGCGCGAGCAGGTGTGCAAGACCATGTGTCCCTACGCGCGCTTCCAGGGCTCGATGATGGACAAGGACTCGCTCATCATCGGCTACGACAGCCGCCGCGGCGAGTCGCGCGGCTCGCGTGCGCGCAGCGCCGATCCGAAGGCGCTGGGCCTGGGCGACTGCATCGACTGCACGCTGTGCGTGCAGGTCTGTCCCACCGGCATCGACATCCGCAACGGGCTGCAGATGGAGTGCATCGGCTGCGCCGCCTGCATCGACGCCTGCGACAAGGTGATGGACAAGATGGGCTACGCGCGCGGGCTCATCCGCTACGCCACGGTCAACGGCCTGGAGCAGGGCTTGGGCAAGGCGCAGATGTGGCGCCGCGTGGCGCGGCCGCGGGTGCTGGTCTACGGCGCGCTGCTGCTGGCCGTGAGCGTGGCTTTCGTCGCCAGCCTGGCGCTGCGCGACCCGCTGCGGGTGAACATCGTGCGCGACCGCGGCGTGATGGCGCGCATGGTGGACGACGGCGCGGTGGAGAACGTCTACCGCGTGCTGGTGATGAACGCCACCGAGGCGCCGCAGCGCTACCGCATTGCCGCCTCGGGCCTGCCCGGCCTGGCCGTGGCAGGCGACACCGAGCTGGAGCTGGCGCCCGCCGCCGAGCGCTCCATTCCCGTGAGCGTGCGCCTGCCGGCCGAGACAGCTGCGGCGCTGAAGGAGCGCACGCAGCACATCCGCTTCGAAGTCACCCAGGTGGCTGGCACGGGCCGCGCAACGTCTGTGCAGGAAGCCAGCACTTTCTTGCTGCCCCGATGAAGGACACCTCCAAAGCCCTGCCCCTCGGCGGCATGCGCCTGCTGAAGCTGTTCGCCGCCGCGGCCCTGCTGGGCGGGCTGCAGTGGCTCGGCGACACGATCGTGGACCGCACCGGCTGGCCCGTGTCGGGCTCGGTGCTGGGCCTGCTGATGCTGCTGGCGCTGCTGTGCCTGCGCGGCGGCGTGCCCGAGAGCCTGGAGACGCTGACGGCCCCGCTGCTGCGCCACCTGATGCTGCTGCTGATTCCCTCGGTGGCCGCGGTGAGCCTGTACGTGGGCCTGCTGTCGCGGCATGCCGGCGTGTTCATCCTGACCGCGGTGGCCGCCACTCTGCTGACGGTGGGGGTGACGGCCTGGACGCTGCAGCGCCTGCTGCGGCGCCGGCAGCCATGATCGCCGCGCTGGCCTGGCCGCTGTGGACGCTGGCGGCCTACGCGCTGGCGCTGCGGCTGTTCCGGCGCAGCGGCCACCACCTGCTGTGCCTGCCGGTGCTCACCGGCACCGCGCTCGTGGTGGCGCTGCTGCTGATCACCGGCACGGACTATCCGGCCTATGCGCAGGCCACCAAGGCGCTGCGC
>JAEYPG010000185.1 GCA_023410975.1 Pseudomonadota bacterium | reverse complement strand
CGGCTGGCCCGCATGGGCCATGCGGTGGAGGACGGCACGATGCCGCTGGACCTGGCGGCGCTGAACCGCGACTGGCCGCGCGTCGGCCAGATGGGGCTGGCCTGGCTGTTCGCGCAGCATCCGTCGTGGCAGGAGGCGGCCGCTGCCCGCTACGCGGCCCTGGCACGCCAGGGCGCCGCGCAGCCGGCGTCCGCGCTGTGGGGACTGCTGGAGGCGGTGGAGCAGTTGCGCCGCGACTGCGCGGCGCTGTTCGAGCGCGTGGACCTGGTGCTGACACCCGCGGCGGCGGCGCTGCCGTGGCCCGCCGACGAGTCCTTTCCGCCGCTGATCGACGGCGAGCCGGTGGGCCCGCGCGGGCATGCCGTCTTCACCGGCTGGGTCAACGCGGCCGGGCTGCCGGCGCTGGCGCTGCCCGCGGGCTTCTCGGCTGAGGGATTGCCCATCGGCATCCAGCTCGTGGCTGGTTACGGCCGCGACGACGAGCTGCTCGACCTCGGCCTGGCGTGGCAGGCGCAGGCGCCGGAGATGGCGCGCCGGCCGGCGTCGTAGCCGGCGGCCCGGGGCGGCGGTCAGAGCTGAACGGCCGCCTCGCCGATCCCCTCGAACGCCACCTCCACGCGCTCGCCGCGCTGCGCGTCGAGGATGCCGACCCAGGTGCCGGTGGTCACGACGGTGCCCTCCGGCAAGGTGTGGCCGCCGCGCGTGGCGTGGCGCAGCCACGCCGGCAGCACCCAGGCCGGGTCGCCGCAGGGATGGGTACCGGTGCGCTGCACGTCCAGGCGCTGTCCGACGCGCACGCGGCAACGCTGTTTGGCCCAGTCGCGTGGTTGCCACGGCACCCATTCGCCCAGCACCAGCGCGCCATGCGTCTGCAAGTCCGCCAGGCGCAGCAGCGCCGGGGCCTGCATGCCCTCGCTCCAGCGGCCGTCGACGATCTCGATCGACACCGCCATGGCGTCGAGCAGGGCGCGCGCGCCGGCCACGTCGAGCGTGGCGGCCAGATCCGCGTCCACCGCGCGGCCCAGGCGCAGCGCGATCTCGGCCTCGATGCCGCGCCGGTGGAAAGGCTGCGTCGACAGGTCCGCCGGCGATGGCGCCACGCCCGCAGGCGGCAGCGGAGCGTGCGTCAGCACGGCCTCCCGCGAGGGGCCACCCGACTTCCACCAGCGCGGCGGCGCATCGCCGAACCAACCCAGCGCCTGCGCCACGCGCTCCTGCACCGCGTAGGCCTGTGCGGGCTCGGACAGTGCCCGGGCCAGAGGCTGGCCCGCCAGGGCTTCACCGGTCCTGCGTGCGTTCACCAGCATCATTGCGATGTCATCGACGGTTGGCATGCCTCGTTCACTCCTGTGCTCATGCGCCCTGCGCGATGAACTCATTGTGTGCGGCGGGTGGGGGCTGCGCCAGACACTCCAGGGTTCGGACAGTTTTGACCGGAACGGGGCATGCGGGGCGGCGACGCAGCGTCCTCAAGGGCCGGGCATGGTTGCCGTTTTCAGGTTCCGCCGCTCAGTAGCCCATGACCTTCGGCAGCCACAGGCTGATCTGGGGAACGAAGGCGATGAGGAACAACGCCACTATCGAGGCGAGAACGAAGGGATGGATCCTGGCCACGATCTGCTCCACGCTGGCGCCGCCAATGCCCGAGGCCACGAACAGGTTCTCGCCCAGCGGCGGTGTCTGGAAGCCGATGGACAGCGCGCAGATGACGACGATGCCCACGTGCGTCGGGTCCGCGCCCAGCATGTACATCACCGGCAGCAGCACCGGCACCAGGATCATGATGGCCGCCAGCGTCTCCATGAACATGCCCACGAACAGCAGGAAGACGATCACCATGGTCCAGATCAGGGCCATGTTGTCGGTAAGCGCAAGCAGCGAGGCCGCCAGCGTCGAGGGCAACTCCTGCTCCACCAGCAGCCGTCCGAAGACGGTGGCGGCAAAGAGGATCAGCAGCACGCGTCCGGTGATCCAGGTCGTGGTGCGCAGCGCCTTGAGCGCTGCCGCCAGGGTCAGCTCGCGGTGCAGGAACACGCCCACCAGCAGCGTGTAGAAGATGGCGACCACCGCCGATTCGGTCGGCGTGAACAGTCCGCTGTAGATGCCGCCCAGGATCAGCACCGGCGCCAGCAGCGACCAGGTGCCCCTGCGCAGCGCCTGGCCGATCTGCTGCGGCGACCAGTGGCTGGTGAGTCCCTTGTAGCCCCGCTTGCGCGAGATCAGGTAGTTGGCCACCAGCAGGCTGGCGGCCATGAGCAGCCCCGGAATCACGCCGGCGACGAAGAGCTTGGGAATGGAGAGCGTGGGGAACTCGCCGTACTTCTCGATGGCCTCGGGCGGCGGCGCCAGGCCCAGCGCCGAGATGCCGAAGATCACCATGGGGATCGAGGGCGGGATGATGATGCCCAGCCCGCCGGAGGCCGCCGTCACCGCCGAGGCGTAGCTGCGCTCGTAGCGGCGCTGCGTCATCGCCGGGATCATCAGCATGCCCACCGCGGCGGTGGTGGCCGGGCCGGAGCCGGAGATGGCGCCGAAGAACAGGCAGGCCAGCACCGTGGCCGCGCCAAGCCCGCCCGTGATCGGGCCGGCCAGCGACTCGGCGATGTCCACCAGCCGCCGCGAGATGCCGGCGCACTCCATGAGCGCGCCCGCGAGCACGAAGGCCGGCAGCGCCATCAGCGGGAAGCTGCCCACCGACGTGAAGGCGATCTGCACGAAGCCGATGGGATTGGCGTCCGTCATCAGGTACGCCAGCATCGCCGCCCCGGCCAGCGCCACCGTGATGGGCGCGCCGATGACCAGCAGGACGAAGAAGCCGCCGAAGAGCAGCAGCGCGATCGAGTTTTCCATGCGGGCCTCCTCAGGCGTTGGCATGCGTCGTGGACGCGTTGCGCTTGAGTTGCTCGATCTCGGCGGCCTCGGGGTCCACGGCCTCCGCGCCAGTGCTCCACTTCACCCAGTTGTTCCACAGGATGCGCAGCGACATCAGCGTGAAGGCCGCCGGCAGCACCATGTAGAAGTACTTCATCGGCACGCCCAGCGTCTGCGACTTCCAGAAGGCGTTCATCTGCCGGAACACGAAGTCGTAGCTCAGCGCCACGAAGTAGAGGTTGAAGGCCACCCACACCAGGTCGGCCACCGTCTCGCTGACCTTCTTGACGATGGGTGGGAAGAAGCGGAACTGGAACGTGACGCGGTTGTGCGCCGACATCTTGGCGGCCACCACGGCGCCGAGGTAGGCGAACCAGACGAACATGTAAGTGGCGAGCTCGTCGCCCCAGGGCAGCGAGTACTGGAAGAACTGGCGCAGCAGGATCTGCACGAACAGCAGCAGCACGAAGCCGGCGAGCAGCACCTCGCAGCACAGCTCCTCGAAGCGGTCGAGCAGCTTGACGATGGACATGACGGTCTCCCTTCGCAGTGGGAACGCGGCCCGGATGCCGGGCCGCGGGAAGCGGGTCGCGCGCGGCGCGGCTCAGCGGCCCAGGGCCTTGAGGGCGACGTCCACCTTCTCCTTGCCGCCGACGGACTTGTAGAACTTGGGCCACACCACGGTGGAAGCCTTCTGGATCCACTCCTTCTCGCCGTTGTCCGGGTCGACGATCTGCATGCCGCGCGCGCTCAGGTCCGCGCGGATCTTGGCCTCGCTGTCCTGCAGGAACTTGAAGCTGTGCTCGGTGGCCTCCTGGCCGGCCTCGAGGATCGCTTGCTGCACCTCGGGCTTCTGCGCCTTGAACACCTGCTCGCTCACGATCAGCGGCTCCAGCGAGAACAGGTAGCGGATGTTGGTGACGTACTTCTGCACCTCGTAGAACTTCATCGCCGAGACGGTGATGTAGGGGTTGTCCTGCCCGTCGATCACGCGCTGCTGCAGCCCGGTAAAGGTCTCGCTCCAGGCCATCGGCGTGGGGTTGATGCCCCAGGCCTGGTAGGTGGCGATCATGATCTCGTTCTTGGGCACCCGCACCACCAGGCCCTTGAGGTCATCCAGGGTGCGCACCGCCTTCTTGGAGTTGGTCAGCACCCGGAAGCCCGAATAGGCCCAGCCCACGATGCGCACCTTGGCGTCACGCACCGTGTTCGCGGCAAGCTCCTGGCCCACCGCTCCGGTCGTGAGCTTGCGTGCGTCCTCGGCGCTCTGGATCAGGTAGGGCAGGCTCAGCAGGCCCACCGTCGGGCTGAAGGGCGTGATGTTGTTGACCGCCAGGACCGAGAAGTCCAGCAAGCCCATGGCGGCGTTGTTGACCGTGTCCTCCTCGCTGCCGAGCTGGCCGTTGGGGAACAGCGATATCTTGTGCTTGCCGCCGGTCTTTTCCTTGAAGCGCTTGGCGAACTCCTGGCCCAGTTCCCACTGCGTGCCGCCGGCGGCATCGCCGATGGCCATCTTGAAGGTGGCGGCGTGCGCCGGTACCGCCAGCAGCGCGGCAGCGGCGGCAACCGGCAGCAGCAGGATCTTGAACGCGATTTTCATGTCTCTCTCCTGTGTCCTGATGGATCAGTCTTGGCGCGTGCCTCATGGGGCCGGCCTGGTTATGGAAGCTGAAAGCGGCAAGGCTCAGAGCACCTCGTCCTTGAGGTGGTACCAGCGGTAGAGCATGCGCTGGCCCAGCCGGCGAAACGGCGCGAAGGCCTGCGATTCGACCATCTCGCGGACGTTGGGGAAGGGCAGCTTGGAGGTGAAGATCGGCAGCTTCAGCTCGCGGCCGCGCCCGGCGATCCATTGCGCCAGCCAGCGTCCGGCCTGTGCCGAGTACATGACGCCGTTGCCGCCGTAACCCAGCGCGTAGTAGATCGACTCGCGCGGATCGGGCTGGTGGATCCTGGGCATCATGTCGTGGCTGACGTCGACCCAGCCCCACCACGAGTAGTCGATGCCGATGCCCGCCAGCGCTGGAAACTTGCGCGCCAGGTCCCGCTCCAGGAATTGGCGGTACTTGTCCTGTGGCGCGTCACGCCCGGTGATGGCGCTGCGGCTGCCGATCTGCACGCGCCCGTCGGGCATGAGGCGGTAGTAATGGCGCAGCACCCGCGTGTCGGTGATGACCTGGTGCGTGCGGAAGTTGCACGCGGCGATCTCCTGCGGCGTGAGCGGGCGCGTCACGATCGAGTTCGACAGGATCGGCAGCAGCCGGTTGCGCAGTTGCGGGTGCAGCGCCTGCGAGGTGTAGCCGCCCGTGCACAGCCCCACGGCGCGCGCGCGCACCACGCCGCCGGGCGTGCGCAGGTGGTGCACGCCGCCCTGCGTCTGCCAGCCGGTGACGGGGCTGGCCGGATGGACCTTGGCGCCCAGCGCGCGCGCCTTGCGCAGGTAGCCGAAGGCCAGCTTGCCGGCATGGATGCCGATGCCCTCGGGCTCGTGCATCGCGCCGGCGGCCTCGCGGTCGTCCACGTACTCGCGCCGCACGGTGTCGGCGTCGAGGATGCGCGCGTCGTAGTTGAAGACCTCGCGCAGGAGCTTGGCCTCGCGCTCCAGCGCGGGCATGACCTTGGCGCGGTGGGCGATGTAGAGATGGCCGCCGGGCTGCGGGTCGCAGGGGATGTCGGCGATGAGGCCCTTGAAGGTCTGCATCGCGTCGCACACCTCCTCGTGCAGCCGCAGCGCGGTGTCCCGGCCGTAGCGCTCGATCCACTGCGAGCGCTTGAGCCGCCCCGAGGCGCATTGCGCCTGGCCGCCGTTGCGCGTGCTGCAGCCCCAGCTCACGCGGTTGGCCTCCAGCACCGTGGCCTTGATGCCGTGGTCGCGCGCGAGGTGGATGGCCGTGGACAGCCCGGTGAAGCCTGAGCCGATGATCGCCACGTCCACGTCCACGTCGTGCGTGATGGGCCCGTCGTCCTCGGGCGGCGTGCCGGCGGTGCCGATCCAGTACGTCGGCGCATAGTCGCGGCCCTGTCCCGGCGTGGGCGCGACCAGCGGATCGTAGGCGGGGTCGTAGGGCCGCGAGGGCTCGGTGGCACGGCCCGTGCGCAGCAGCAGTTCGGGGGAGACTACGGCGTCCATGCTGCGGCTCCTTCAGCGCCCTGCCGGCGGCTGGCGGTCCTTGCGGAACGCGTTCTTGATGGCGATCTTGCCGTTGCGGAAGGTGAACACGTCCACCATGCGGGCTTCGACGCAGGTGCCGTCGGCGCGGGTGCCGCGGAAGGTGCTTTCGGTGACGCCGCGGTCGCCCTGCACGAAGTGGTCGGCGTCGAGCCAGGCCGCGTCGGGAAAGGTCTGCCAGGCCAGCATGAAGCCCTGGCGCACCTCCTCGCGCCCGACGAAGCTGCGGCCCATCAGGTCCGGGCCCGCCACGGCGTGGAACGCGCAGTCGCGGTCCATGAACTCCATCAGCGCATCGATGTCGTGGCGGTTCCACGCATCGCCGAAGGCCTGGAGGAAGTCCACACCGGGCAGCGCTTCTTCATCTCGCTTCATGTCGTCTCCTTGGTTGCGCCGGCTGTTTGCACCGGCCTTGGATTCAGAGTAGTGGCCGCCGGCCCGGCGCCGTAGCGCCAGATGGCGGCAATCGATGGGTCCACGGGCCCATGTGCCGCATCGGCAGCGCGGCCCGGAACATCCTGCCCAGCGTCGCGGCATCGCCTACCCGCGGCGGGGCCATGGAGGCGGCCCGGCCAGCCCCGGGTCCGCCACGTCGCCGGCCGCGATGCGCACGCCCTCGTGCCGCACAGCACCCGGCCGGGCAGGTAGCCGCGCGGTTGCGCCAGCAACGGCGGCGCCGGCAGGGCCGAGGCATGCATGGGGGCCTCCCGTTCGGGGCGGCCGCGGCGCCCGCTCCCGTCAGGAGCGGGCCACGGCGACTTCAGACGAAGTCCTTGTACTTCTCCAGCAGCCGCACCGGCTTGGCCAGGGCGTCGCGGCGGAACGGGTCGCCCAGCTCGCGCGTGCACATGATCTCGACGATGCAGGTCTTGCCGTGGTTCATCTGCAGGTCCACGGCACGCTTGAGCGCCGGCCCCACGTCTTCGAGCCTGTCCACCACGATGCCCTCGGCGCCCATGGCCCGGGCGATGCCCGCGAAGCTGGGGCTGTCGAGCTCGCCCGCGACGAAGCGGCGGTTGTAGAAGTCCACCTGGTTCTTCTTCTCCGCGCCCCACTGGCGGTTGTGGAACACCACCGCCGTCACCGGGATGTTGTGGCGCACGCAGGTCAGCGTCTCCATCAGGCTCATGCCCCACGCGCCGTCGCCCGCGTAGGAGATGGCCGGCCGGTGCGGCGCGGCCACCTTGGCGCCGATGATGGTGGGGAAGGCGTAGCCGCAGTTGCCCCAGCTCATGGCCGCGAAGAAGCTGCGCGGCTTGTCGAAGCGCAGGTAGCTGTTGGCCACGGAGTTGATGTTGCCGATGTCGGTGGACACCATCACGTCCGCGGGCATGGCCTTCTCCAGCTCGCGCAGCACCTGGCGCGGATGAAGATAGTGGCCGCCGAAAGGCGAGCGCTCGCCCTTGGCTTCCTCGATCATGTCCAGGCTGTACGGGTCGCGCTCATGCGTCCACTCGTCGAGCTCCTTCTCCCACGCCGCCTTCTCGGTGGCGATCTCGTCGCTGCGCTGGGCGAGCGTGGCGTCGCACGCCAGCGTGCGGCCGGCCAGGCGCTGCACCAGGGCCTGAGCCGCGGCCTTGGCATCGCCGCAGATGCCCACCGAGATCTTCTTCACCAGGCCCAGCATCTTGTGGTCGGCGTCGATCTGGATGATCTTGGCGTTCTTGGGCCAGTAGTCCATGCCGTGCTGCGGCAGCGTGCCGAAGGGCCCCAGGCGCGAGCCCAGCGCCACCACCACGTCGGCGCGCGAGATCAGCTTCATCGCCGCCTTGGAGCCCTGGTAGCCCAGCGGGCCGCACCACAGCGGGTGGCTGGCGGGGAAGCTGTCGTTGTGCAGGTAACTGTTGACCACCGGCGCGCCCAGCCGCTCGGCCAGCGCCTGGCAGGCCTCCACGCCGTCGGCCATCACCACGCCGCCGCCGGAGATGATCACCGGAAACTTCGCCGCGGCCAGCAGCTCGGCGGCCTCGTTCAGGCTCTGCTCCCCGCCGGGGCCGCGGTCCAGGCGCCGCGGCTGCGGGATCTCGGCCGTGATCTGGCCGTAGAAGTAGTCGCGCGGGATGTTGAGCTGGGTGGGCCCCATCTCGCTCATGGCGCGGTCGAAGCAGCGCGCCGTGAACTCGGCCATGCGGGCCGGATGCGTCACATGCCCCTGGTACTTGGTGAACTCCTGGAACATGGGCAGCTGCCTGGCTTCCTGGAAGCCGCCCAGGCCCATGCCCATGGTGCCCGCCTCCGGCGTGACGATCACCACGGGCGTGTGCGCCCAGTACGCCGCGGCGATGGCCGTGACGCAGTTGCTGATGCCCGGGCCGTTCTGGCCGATCACCACCCCATGCCGGCCCGAGACCCGGGCGTAGCCGTCGGCCATGTGGCCGGCACCCTGCTCGTGCACCACCGGGATCAGCCGGATGCCCGCGGGGGCAAAGATGTCCATGGCGTCCATGAAGGCCGAACCCATGATCCCGAACATCTCGGTCACGCCGTTGGCCACCATCGTTTCGACGAAAGCCTCCGACGGGGTCATCTTCTGCGGCCCGGCCACCACGCTGCGCTGCTCGCTCATCTCAGTCTCCTGTTAGCCGCCTCATCTGGAACACCGTGTTCCGAAAATCGAGACGTTGAATGCAATGTAGGCGCAGGTTTCGGAAAATGCAACGTCAAATCTCGTGTTTCGGTACGATACGTTCAACTTTCAAGGAGACGCCATGAGCGCAGGACCCGATGACGTGACCCGCATCGACGGCGACACGCCCACGCAGCGGCTGCTGGTGCTGCTGGAGGTCATTGCCGGGCGCAGCGACGCCTTCTCGTTGCAGGACCTGGTGGAGGACACCGGCGTGCCCAAGCCGACGCTGCACCGCATGCTCCAGCAACTGGAGTCGCTGGGCATGCTGCAGCGCGAGGGCGACGGCCGGCACTACAGCACCGGGCTGCGGCTGCGCCGGCTGGCCGAGCAGCTGTTGCTCAACGACACCCGCCATGGCGCGCGCCATGCGGTGTTGCGCCAGCTGGTGGCCGAGGTGGGCGAGAGCTGCAACATCACCGCGCTGTCGGGCAGCGAGGTGCTGTACCTGGACCGGGTGGAAACGCCCGCGCCGCTGCGCTTCTACCTGCACCCAGGCTCGCGCGTGCCGGTGCACTGCTCGGCCAGCGGCAAGCTGTTCCTGGCGCAGATGGGCGCGGCGCAGCGCCGGCGGCTGCTGGCCAACGTGCCGCTGGAAGCGTTCACGCCGCGCACGATCACCGAGTACGGCCAGCTGGAGCTGGAGCTGGAGCGCGTGAAGACGCAGGGCTATGCGCTGGACGACGAGGAGTTCCTGCCCGGGCTGCGCTGCATCGCCGTGCTGGTGGGCGGCGCGGGGCGCTCCAACATGGGCATCGCGATCCAGGCCCCGGCCATGCGCATGGACGTGGACAAGGCGCTGAAATACCTGCCCGCGCTGCGGCGCGCCGCAGCGGCGCTCGCGAGCATCGAGTCGGGCGAGCCCGGCGACACGCGCCAATCCGCCTGAAGGAGCCCGACGCCATGCAACCCGAGCTGCTTCTGCCCGTGCGCGACCTCTTCGGCATCGACTCGCCGCTCCAGGTGCCGGCCTTCGCCGAGCGCGGCGAGCATGTGCCCGACGTCGACCCGGCTTTCCGCTTCGACCCGGACGTGACGCTGGCACTGCTGGCCGGTTTCGCCCACAACCGCCGCGTGCTCGTGCAGGGCCTGCATGGCACGGGCAAGAGCAGCCACATCGAGCAGGTGGCTGCGCGGCTGAACTGGCCCTGCGTGCGCGTCAACCTCGACGGGCATGTGAGCCGGCTGGACCTGGTGGGACGCGACGCGATCGTGCTGCGCGAGGGCCGCCAGGTCACGGAGTTCCAGGAGGGGATGGTGCCCTGGGCGCTGCAGCGCCCGGTGGCGCTGGTGTTCGACGAATACGACGCGGGGCGGCCGGACGTGATGTTCGTGATCCAGCGCCTGCTCGAACGCGACGGCGCCTTCACCCTGCTGGACCAGAACCGCGTGCTGCGTCCGCACCCTTGCTTCCGGCTTTTCGCCACGGCCAACACGCTCGGGCTGGGCAACCTCAATGGCCTCTACCACGGCACGCAACTGCTCAACCATGCCCAGGTGGACCGCTGGAACATCGTGGCCACGCTGGACTACCTGGCGCCGCAGGCCGAAGCCGAGATCGTGCGTTCGCGCGTTCCCACGCTCGACGACGCCACCGGGCAGGCGCTGGTGGAGCGCATGGTGGCGGTCGCCGGGCTGACGCGCCATGGCTTCGCGGCCGGCGACCTCGGGGTGCTGATGTCGCCGCGCACCGTGATCAGCTGGGCCGAGAACCTGGCCATCTTCGGGGACGCGGCGCTGGCGTTCCGGCTGAGCTTTCTCAACAAATGCGAACCGGCCGAACGGCCCCTGGTGGCGGAGTACTTCCAACGCTGCTTCGGCCAGGAGCTGCGCGAGTCGGCGCTGTCGCACTGAGATGGACCCGCGCCTTCAGCATGAGCAGCGGCTGGCGGCCGGCGCGCTGCGCGCGCTCAGCGGCCGCCCGCGGCTGCAGTGGCGCGCGGGCCGGCTGCTCGACGGCGACGCGGCCCTGTGCCTGGACGCGCCGCACCTGCGCCCGCAGCCCGCGGACCGGCTGCAGGCGCTGCGCGGCTGCAGCGACGCCCTGGCGCTGCGGCTGCGCCACTCGCAGGCAGTCCTGCACCAACGCCAGGCGCCGGACGGCGCCATCGAGCGCCTGGTGTTCGATCTGCTGGAACAGCTGCGCTGCGAGAGCCGCGTGCCGGCCCACCTGCCCGGTGTGGCCGCCAACGTGCACGGCCGCTTCGCCGACTGGTCGCGCGCGGAACTGGGCTGCGGCCTGGCCGAGAGCGCCTCGGGGCTGCTGCTGTTCACGCTGGCACAGCTGTGCTGGTCGCGCTTCAACGCGCTGGCGCTGCCTGACGAGAGCGAGGGCCTGATCGAGTCCACGCGCGCGGGCATCGCGCCGGCCATCGGCCCCTGGCTGTCGCGCATGCAGCGCAGCCTGGATGACCAGGCCCGCTTCGCCGAAGCCTCGCTGGCGCTGGCGCGCTGGACGGGAGAGCGGCTGCGCGATGCAACGGCCGCGCAGGGAAGGGC
>JAEYPG010000172.1 GCA_023410975.1 Pseudomonadota bacterium | reverse complement strand
GCCGCGGCCAGCCCCAGGGCGAAACCCACCAGCGCCTCCGCCGGCGAGTGCGCCAGCACCTGCACGCGCGACCAGGCGATCAGCGCCGCCAGCAGCACGCCCGCAGCCACCGCGGCGGCCTGGCGGCGCGGGCCGCGGTCGGCCACCAGCACCCGCAGCAGCACCGGCAGCACCGCCGTGGAGAACATCGCGTGGCCGGAGATGCCGGTGAAGTTCAGCGGCGCGTAGCCGATCTCCCAGCCGAAGAAGGCCACCTTGGTGAGGGTGGTCAGCAATGCCGCCACCGCGGTGCAGCCGCCCCACACCAGCGCCGCGCGCGGCTTGTGGGAGCGCAGCACCAGCCAGAGGCAGGTGGCGAACATCGCGGGGAGCAGGATCTGCGCCTCGCCCAGGCGCGTGAGCAGGTTCCAGAAGTCGAAAGCCATGGCAGCCGCGCGCGTGCGCGGTCGGTAACTCGAATCGCCGCCCAGCTTAAGGGAGGCCCCCGGCGCGGTGGCCGGGGGCTGGGAGCCTTCGGCTTACGCGAAGCGTCCGGCGCGGAAATCCTCCACGGCCTGGAAGATCTGCTCGTTGGAGTTCATGACGAAGGGGCCGTACTGCGCGATGGGCTCGTTCAGCGGCCGGCCGGCGATCAACAAAGCCCGCGCCCCCTCGGCGCCGGCCTGGAGCCGCACGCCGTCGCTGCCGGCCTCGTTGCGCAGGATCGCCATGCGCTGTTGCGGCACCTCCGTCTCGCCGATGCGCAGCGCGCCGCGGTAGACGTAGGCGAAGGCGTTGTGCGCTGCCGGCAGCGCCTGCTCGAAGGCGGCACCGGGCGGCAGGTGCAGGTCCAGGTACAGCGGCTCGGTGCGCTCGCGCTGCATGGCGCCGGCCACGCCGTGGCTGCTGCCGGCGATGACGCGCACGCGCACGCCCTCGGCCGTCTGGAGCTCGGGAATCTGTTCCGAAGCGATGTCCCAGTAGCCGGGGTCGCACAGCTTCCGATCCGAAGGAAGGTTCAGCCAAAGTTGAAAACCTTCCATGCGGCCTTCCTCCTGCTCGGGCAGCTCGCTGTGCACCAGGCCGCGGCCGGCCGTCATCCACTGCACGCCGCCGTTCTGCAGCAGGCCCTCGTGGCCGCCGCTGTCGCGGTGGCGCAGGCGCCCGGCAATCATGTAGGTCACGGTCTCGAAGCCGCGGTGCGGGTGGTCGGGGAAACCGGCGATGTAGTCGTCGGGGTTGTCGGTGCCGAAGGCGTCGAGCATCAGGAACGGGTCCAGCCGGCGCTGCAGCGGTTGCGTCAGCACGCGCGTGAGCTTCACACCCGCGCCGTCGCTGGTCGGCGTGCCGGCGACCAGGCGTTCGACCTGGCGCGGATGCCGGACCGTATCGGGCGTGGAGGAAGAGAGGGTGGTGTTGGTGTCCATGCGAATCAATTTAGGCGCCGCCCGAGGCGGCCGCATTGCGCGCGCTTGCACGCCGGGTTGCATGAAACGGAAACGCGCGCACCAAGCAAAAGGGCCGCCCGGAGGCGGCCCTTGCCCGTTGCGCCGGGAGGCGTCCCGGACGCTCAGCGCAGCGGGGGATTGGCGTCATCCGGCGCGTAGGCCGAATGCAGGTGCGCGGGCTTCGCGGCGCGCTTGCGCATGCGGATGTTGAGCATCTCCACCACCAGCGAGAAGGCCATCGCGAAGTAGATGTAGCCCTTGGGCACGTGATGGCCGAAGCCCTCGGCCAGCAGCACCACGCCCACCGCCACCAGGAAGGACAGCGCCAGCATCTTGATGGTCGGATGGTCGGAGACGAAGCGGCCGATGGGGCCGGCGAACACCATCATCATCCCCACCGAGGCGATGACGGCGGCGATCATCACCGCCACCTCGTCCACCATGCCCACGGCGGTGATGATCGAGTCGAGCGAGAACACCAGGTCGATCACCATGATCTGCAAGATCACCGCGCCGAAGCTCGCGGCCACGGACTTGGACTCGTGGCCCTCCTCGCCTTCGAGCGACTGGTGGATCTCGCCGGTGCTCTTCCAGATCAGGAACAGGCCGCCGAGGATGAGGATCAGGTCGCGGCCCGAGATTCCCTTGCCCAGCACCGTGAACAGCGGCTCGACCAGCCCCACGATCCACGACAACAGCAGCAGCAATCCGATGCGCATGAACATGGCCATGAACAGGCCCAGGCGCCGGGCGAACTCGCGCCGCTCGCGCGGCAGCTTATCGACCAGGATCGAGATGAAGATGATGTTGTCGATGCCCAGTACCAACTCCAGCGCGGTGAGCGTGAGGAAGGCGATCCAGGCTTGCGGGTCGGTGAGCAGTTCCATCGGGCAGTCTTTCTTGGGAGCGTGGTCGTGATGGGAGCGCGGCGCGGGGCAAGAGTTTCCGCACCGCCGGGGTCAAGCGTTTCACGATGATGCCCGCCGGCACGCCGGCGCCGGGGTTCCGCGCCGCCGCGTTGCCGCCGCGGCGGCATTTCGCGCATGATCGGCGCGCCTCCTCCAACCCCGGACCTGCGGGTCCGCCCGTTGACAAAGATGCCAAACAAGCCTGCCGCGGCACCGCGGCGTGACCGGCGCCGCGCCGCGGCGCTGCTGTTTTCCACCGGCCTGTGGCCGGCCTGGCCGGCGCTGGCGGCCATCGCCCAGTCCCGGGCGCAGGCGGCACCCGCTGCGCCCAACGGTCCCGCAGACACACCCGCCGCGCCGGCGGACGCTGCCCCTGCTGCCGAGGGCGGGCGCTGGGTGCACGCGCTGGCCACCTTCGGCGAGCCCAAGTACCCCGAGGGCTACACGCATTTCGAGTACGCCAACCCGGACGCGCCCAAGGGCGGCGTGCTGCGGCTGCGCAACCCGGACCGGCGCACCAGCTTCGACAAGTTCAACCCCTTCACCGTGCGCGGCAACGCGCCGGCGGGGGTGGGGCTGTTCATGTTCGAAGGGCTGTGCGTGGCCTCGGACGACGAGCCGCAGACCATGTACGGGCTGCTGGCCGAGCGCTTCCTCGTCGCGCCGGACAAGTCCAGCATCACCTTCAGGCTGCATCCCCAGGCGCGCTTCTGGAACGGCGACCCGGTGACCGCGGCCGACGTGAAGCACAGCTTCGACATGCTCACCAGCAAGCAGGCCTCGCCGGCGCTGGTGCAGGCCTACGCGCCGGCCGGGCCGGTGACGGTGCTCGACGAGCGCACGGTGCGCTTCGGCGTCAAGGACAGGAGCACCGACACGCTGTTCCTGATCGGCGGCCTGCCGGTGTTCTCGCGCAAGTGGGGCGCCGGTGCGGACGGCAAGGTGAAGCCCTTCGACCAGATCGTCACGGAGTACCCGATCACCACCGGCCCC
Organism: Pseudomonadota bacterium; assembly: GCA_023410975.1. Lineage (GTDB taxonomy): Bacteria > Pseudomonadota > Gammaproteobacteria > Burkholderiales > Burkholderiaceae_C > Azohydromonas. Next base: position 27,933 of record JAEYPG010000172.1, on the reverse strand, counting down.
TGCACCATCGCCGCGGTGGACATGGGACGGCGCATCGAGTTCCAGCGCAACCCGGACTACTGGGCCAAGGACCATCCCGCGCGCCGCGGCTGGTTCAACTTCGACCGCGTGGTCTACCGCATGTACAAGGACGCCGCGGTGGCCTTCGAAGCCTTCAAGACCGGCGAGTACGACATCTACAAGGAATACAGCTCGCGCTCCTGGGTGCGCCAGCACAAGGGGCCGAAGTGGGACGACGGGCGCATCGTCAAGAAGAGCTTCGAGACCGCCACCGGCCAGGGCCTGCAGAGCCACCAGTTCAACACCCGGCGCGAGCTGCTGCAGGACCAGCGCGTGCGCGAGGCTATCGCGCTGGCCTACGACTTCGAGCGCATCAACCGCTTCGGCCTGCTCAAGCGCGCCTACAGCGTGTTCAACAACTCGGAGTTCGCCGCCGAGGGCCTACCCGGGCCGGGCGAGCTGAAGCTGCTGGAGCCCTACCGCAAGGAGCTGCCGCCGGAGGTGTTCGGCCCCGCGTACCGGCCGCCCAGCACCGCCGGCGGCGCGGCGGAGCTGCGGCGCAACCTGCTCAAGGCGCGCGGCCTGCTCGAAGACGCGGGCTGGAAGCTCGACGGCGACGGCCGGCTGCGCAATGCGCAGGGCCGGGCGCTGGAGCTGGAGTACCTCAACCCCGGCGAGACCGGCGGGCGCATCACCGACTGGCAGAAGAACTGCGAGAAGCTGGGCATCACGCTCAAGGAGCGCAATGTCGATTTCGCGCTCTACCGCAACCGGCTGGAGAACTACGACTTCGACATCATCACCATCGTCGAAGGCAAATTCTCGCTGCCCAACGCCGCGGGCTACATCACCAGCTACGGCTCGCAGGCCGCGGACGAGAAGGGCAACGACAACTTCCGCGGCATCAAGAGCGCGGCGCTCGACCACATCCTCAAGGTCATGGGCTCGGTGCGGACGCTGGCCGAGCTGCGCGACTGCTGCCGCGCCATGGACCGCGTGGTGATGTGGAACCACTGGCAGGTGCCCGACGTGTACGTCTCCGCCGAGCGCGCCTCGTACTGGAACCGCTTCGGCATCCCGCAGAAGACGCCGCTGTACTTCGGCATCGACACCTCGGGCGACCACAGCGCCTGGCCGATCATGTGCTGGTGGAAAAAGGGAGAGGCCTGAATGCTTGGCTACATCTTCAAGCGGCTGCTGCTGATGATTCCCACGCTGCTGGGGGCGCTGACCATCACCTTCGTCGTGATCCAGTTCGTGCCCGGCGGGCCGGTGGAGCAGCTGCTGGCCGAGGCCCGCGCCAGCCAGAAGGGCGGCGACAGCGACGTGTACAAGGCCGGGCGCGACAGCGATGCCAAGCAGCTCGCCGAGCTGAAAAAACTCTATGGCTTCGACAAGCCCGCGCACGTGCGCTACTTCGAGATGCTGGGCCAGTTCGCGCGCTTCGACCTGGGCAAGAGCTTTCTGCAGAACAAGGACGTGTGGACGCTCATCAAGGAGAAGCTGCCGGTGTCGATTTCGCTGGGGGTGTGGACCTTCTTCATCTCCTACCTGGTCTCGATCCCGCTGGGCGTGGCCAAGGCGGTGCGCGAGGGCACGCGCTTCGACGCGCTGACCACGCTGGCGGTGCTGGTGGGCTACGCCATTCCCGGCTTCGTGCTGGGCGTGCTGCTGATCGTGCTGTTTGCCGGCGGCACCTTCTTCGAATGGTTCCCGCTGCGCGGGCTGACCTCCGACAACTGGGACACCCTGAGCTGGCCGGCGCGCATCGCCGACTACTTCTGGCACCTGACGCTGCCGCTGATCTGCCTGGTGATCGGCAGCTTCGCCGTCATGACCATGCTGACCAAGAACACCTTCGTCGAGGAGATGCGCAAGCAGTACGTGCTGGTGGCGCGCGCCAAGGGGCTGTCGCAGCGGCGCGTGCTCTACAAGCACATCTTCCGCAACGCGCTGATCCCGCTGGTGACGGGCTTCCCGGCGGCGTTCATCGGCGCCTTCTTCGCCGGCTCGGTGCTGATCGAGACGCTGTTCTCGCTCGACGGCCTGGGGCTGCTGGCCTACGAGTCCGTGGTGCGGCGCGACTACCCGGTCGTGCTGGGCTCGCTCTACCTCTTCACCCTGATCGGCCTGGTGGTGAAGCTGGTCTCGGACCTGCTGTACGTGGTGGTCGATCCGCGCGTGCAGTTCGGCAGCGTGGGCAAGTGAGGCGCGCGGCATGAGCTCTCAACCGATCGTGCCCGGCGTCTCCGACCGCGGCGCCGCCACCCCCGCCGCTGCCCAGGGCAGCGACCGTCCCGTGGACCTGATGGCGCAGCCGCCGGCCGGCGCCACCGCCGAAGCCGTCGTCACTGCAGTGGGGGCGGGCGAGCACCGCTCGCCCAACCAGCGCGCCTGGGCCCGTTTCAAGCGCAACCGTCTCGGTGTGCTGTCGCTGTGGGTGTTCCTGGCGATGCTGCTGTTCTCCACCCTGGCCGAAGTCGTGAGCAACGACCGGCCGCTGGTGGCGCGCTACGAGGGGCGCTGGTTCTTTCCCGTGCTGAGCAACCCGCCGGAGACGGCGCTGGGCGGCGACTTCGCCACGCCCACGGACTGGAAGGACCCGCTCATCACCGCGCAGTTCGACAAGCCCGGCAACTGGCGCTTGCGCGCCCCCAATCCGCACTCGGCGGTCTCCACCGACTACTTCTCCAAGGAGCCCGACCCGGCGCCGCCGAGCGCACGCAACGTGCTGGGCACCGACAGCCAGGGCCGCGACATGCTGGCGCGGCTGCTCTACGGCTTCAGGGTGAGCATCTGGTTCGCGCTGGCGCTCACAGCGGTGGGCACGGTGCTGGGCATCCTGGCCGGCGCGCTGCAGGGCTACTTCGGCGGCAAGCTGGACCTGACGCTGCAGCGCATCATCGAGGTCTGGGGTGCGGTGCCGGAGCTGTACCTTCTGATCATCTTCGCGTCCATCTTCGAGCCGTCGCTCTTGCTGCTGCTGGTCCTGCTGTCGCTGTGGGGCTGGATGGGGCTGTCGGACTACGTGCGCGCGGAGTTCCTGCGCAACCGCTCGCTGGACTTCGTGAAGGCGGCGCGGGCGCTGGGGCTGTCGAACCGCCAGATCATCTTCCGCCACGTGCTGCCCAACTCGCTCACGCCGGTGATCACGTTTTTGCCTTTCCGCATGAGCGCGGCGATCCTGTCGCTGACCTCGCTGGACTTCCTGGGCCTGGGCGTGCCGCCGACGGTGCCCTCGCTGGGCGAGCTGCTCAACCAGGGCAAGGCCAACCTCGACGCCTGGTGGATCATCGTCCCGACCTTCACCTTGCTCGTGATCACGATGCTCTTGCTGACCTTCATCGGCGACGCGCTGCGCGACGCCTTCGACACCCGCAAGTCATGAGCCGCGCACCCCAGTCATCCACGGAGCCGCTGCTGAGCGTCGAGCACCTGACGGTGCGCTTCGGCGCCAACACGGTGGTCAACGACGTCAGCTTCCAGGTCCGGCCGCGCGAGAAATTCGCGCTGGTGGGCGAATCGGGCTCAGGCAAGTCGATCACCGCACTGTCGGTGCTGCGGCTGGTGGACGGGGCGCAGACCAGCGGCGCGATTCGCTTCGGCGGCGAGGATCTGGTGCAGGCCGGCGAGCGGCGCATGCGCGGCCTGCGCGGGCGCGAGATCGGCATGATCTTCCAGGAGCCGATGACGGCGCTGAACCCGCTCTACAGCGTGGGCAACCAGATCGCCGAGGTGCTGGAGCTGCACGAGGCGCTGAGGCCCAACGCGGCGCGGGCGCGGGCGATCGAGCTGCTGGATCGCACCGGCATTCCCGAGCCGCAGCGGCGGGTGGACGCCTACCCGCACGAGCTCTCGGGCGGGCAGCGCCAGCGCGCCATGATCGCCATGGCGCTGGCCTGCAAGCCCAAGCTGCTGATCGCCGACGAGCCCACCACGGCGCTGGACGTGACCATCCAGGCGCAGATCCTGGCGCTGCTCGACGAGTTGCAGGCCGAGATGGGCATGGCGCTGCTGTTCATCACGCACGACCTGAACCTGGTGCGCCGCTTCACGCACCGCGTGGGCGTGATGGAGCGCGGGCGGCTGGTGGAAAGCGGCGACACGGCGGCGGTGTTCGGCGATCCGCAGCACGCGTACACGAGGAAGCTGCTGGGCAGCCGGCCGCAGCGCGTGGTGCAGCCCGTGGCGGCGGACGCGCCGGTGCTGCTGCAGGGGCAGGACGTGCGGGTGCACTTCGCGCGCAAGGGCAGCTGGTTCCGGCGGCTGCCGCCCTTCGAAGCGGTGAAGCAGGCCACGCTGCAGCTCAAGCGCGGCGAGACGCTGGGCATCGTGGGCGAGTCCGGCTCGGGCAAGACCACGCTGGGCATGGCGCTGCTGGCACTGCAGCCCATCGCCGGCGGGCAGGTGCGGCTGGGCGAGCAGCGCATCGACGACGCGGGTCGCGATCAGCTGCGCGCCATGCGCCGGCGCATGCAGGTGGTGTTCCAGGACCCTTTCGGCAGCCTGAGCCCGCGCATGACCGTGGGCCAGATCGTGGGCGAGGGGCTGGAGCTGCACCAGCCGCAGCTTGGCCGCGCCGAGCGCGAGGCACGCGTGCTCAAGATGCTGGACGAGGTAGGTCTGAGCGCTCGCCACGGCGTGGCCGACGTGCTGCAGCGCTACCCGCACGAGTTCAGCGGCGGGCAGCGGCAGCGCATCGCCATTGCGCGCGCGGTGGTGCTGGAGCCGGAGCTGCTGGTGCTTGACGAGCCCACCTCCGCGCTGGACGTGTCGGTGCAGCAGCAGGTGTTGTCGTTGCTGGCGCAACTGCAGCGGCGCTATGGGCTGAGCTACCTCTTCATCAGCCACGACCTGGCCGTGGTGCGCGCCATGTCGCACCGCGTGATCGTGATGCGCCAGGGCGAGATGGTGGAGGAGGGCGAAGCCGAGCAGCTGTTCAGCGCGCCGCGGCAGCCCTACACGCAGGAGCTGCTGGCGGCGGCGCGGCTGGGGTGAGAGGCGGGGGAGGCCGCCGGGCCGCGTGTGCCGCCGCCCCGGGGTGGCTACTTGATCAATCCCTCATGCTTCATCGCCGCCTGCACGCTGGGCCGCGCCAGCATGCGCTCGCGGAAAGCCTGCAGGTTGGCGAGGCCGGAGATGTCCACCTGCGTGGGGACGGTCCAGTTGCTGACGGTGAACAGGTAGGCGTCGGCCACCGTGAAATCGTCGCCCATCAGGTAGGACTTGCCGGCCAGCTGCTCGTCCACGTACTGCAGGCGCTGGCGCAGGCGGTTGCGGTACAGCGCCTTGGCGTCGTCAGGCATGCCGGGCGTGAAGAAGGCGCCGAAGCTCTTGTGCAGCTCGCTGGTGATGAAGTTGAGCCACTCCATCAGCCGGTAGCGCGCCATGGTGCCGAAGGCCGGCGCGAGCTTGCGGTCCGGCACCTGGTCGGCCAGGTACTGCACGATGGCCGGGCCCTCGGTGAGGCGCTCGCCGCTGTCGAGCTCCAGCAGCGGCACGGAGCCCTTGGGGTTGATGGTGTAGTAGTCGGTCCCGTCCGGCAGCTTGTGCGTCTTGGTGCTGGCCAGTACCAGCTCGCAGGGCAGGCCGGCCTCGTGCAGCACGATGTGCGGGCTGAGCGAGCAGGCGCCGGGGCTGTAGTAAAGCTTCATCGGGTCTCCTTCATTCGAGGGGGTCACGTACGATAGCCGCTGTCTTGGCTTCCTGCCCTCCCAGAGCATCTTCAATGCCGCGTCCCATCCTTGCTGAAGAGCGTCTGCACCCCGCCATCCGCCAGCGCGTGTCCACGCTGCATGCCGACATCGTGGAAGAGGTGCAGCGCGCGGTAGCGGCGCACCCGGTGGTGGTGGTCGGCATGGCTCAGAACCCCTTCCCCAAGCGCGCGCGCCGAGCGCTGGACCGCGCGGGCATCGCGCATGTCGATCTCGACTACGGCAGCTACTTCAGCCAGTGGCGGCGGCGCAATGCGCTCAAGATGTGGACGGGCTGGCCTACCTTTCCCATGGTGTTCGTGCGCGGGCAGCTCGTGGGCGGGGCGCAGGAGCTGGAAAAGCTGATCGCCGGCGGGGAGTTGCAGCGCCTGCTGCAGGCGGGCTGAGCCGCCGCGCCGCGCTCAGGGACGCGCAGCCTGTTTCAAGGCGCCGTCTGCTGCTCCAGCCACAGCAGGCCACGCAGCGCCTGTTCGGCTGAATCGGCGCACAGCCCGGGCGAGGGCTGCAGCGAGCCGCACACGGCTGGGCGGCGCGAATCGTTGAAGATCGCGCAGCGCAGGTCCGGCAACAGCTGCACGCAGCGCACGCCGGCCGGCTTGCCCTGGGGCATGCCGGGAATGGGACTGGAGATGGAAGGGGCGATGCAGCAGGCACCGCAGCCGGGGCGGCAGTCCATGGAAACCCGGGGTTTGGGAAAACCCGTCATTGTCCGTTGCCAGGCTTGGCCCTGCGCCGTGGCGGCTTGTCAGCTTCGGACAATGCTGCGCTGGCAGCATCGTTGAATCCCTACTGCGGCCCCGGTCGCCAACCCGCCTTTTCGCCGCTGCTCTCGCGCAGCGGCCACCGCCGCCCTCCGTTCCGATGCAAGCCCGCCGCCTGCTCCCCTGGTCCTTGCCTGCCGCCGCCGTGCTAGCGTGCGCCGGCTACTGGACCCAACTGCTCCACACGCAGGAGCAGGCGCGCGAGCGTGCCTTGGCCAATGCGGCGGCACGTGCCGTGCACTTGGCCGACACGCTGGCCCTGCAGGCCGAGACGCTGGTGCAATCGGCGGATTTCGTGCTTTCCACGGTGGGAGCGCAGTGGAGCGAACGCCAGCCGCTGCCGCCGCTGCCTTATCCGCCCGGCGCGGTGCTGCAGCTGGGCGTGCTGGATGGCAAGGGGCAGCTGCATTCGCTGGACGGCAGCGTCGTGCGGGTGGTGATCGACGGCCTGCCGACGCCAAGCAACACCCTGTCCATTGGCGCACCGGCGCGCCAGCCCGTGGCTGGCGCCGTGAGCTTCGTACGGCCTCTGCCGGGCCAGGGCCAAGTGCTGCTCACGCTTTCACCTGGTTACCTCACCGGGTTGCTGAGGCGGCTGCAGCCTTCGCGCGGTGACCTGCTGCTGCTGGTGCGTCCCGACGGCGTGGCCGTGGCGCGCAGCGACGGACTGGTGGAGCCGCTGCCTTTCCCGGTGACACCGCTGTTCGAACGGGCACCGCGTGCCGGCGAGGTGCTGAGCCAAGCGTGGCCGCCGGAAGAGGGGCGCCGCATCCTGGGCTGGCAGCGCGCCAGCAGCACCCCGCTGCTGGCCCTGGCCGCTGTGGACGAGGCTGCCGCGCTGCGCGGTGTGCAAGCCGAGCAGAAAGCCGTGCGCCGCCGAGCCGCCATCGGCAGCACCGCACTGCTGGCGCTTACCACCGCCGTGGTGGTGCTGTCGCGGCGTTGGCAGCGCCGACGCGCAGCGGCGCAGCGACCGGCCTCGGCCTGAACCAGCCCATTGCGCGTGACACCGCGCCGGACCGCCTGGAAGGCAAGGCCGAAGGTGCAGGCGATCGCCGCCATAAGCTATATCCATTGGCCTGCGCCGGATGAGAGCGGCACCATCTCATCAGGAATCATTCTCATCTGGCGAGGAATCCCGTTATGGCCAAGACAGCAGCTTTCGGTGTGGTGCACGTGTGCACGGCCTTCGGTGTCAGCTACGCGCTGTCGGGCAGCGTGGCGGTGGCCGGTGCGGTGACGTTGGTGGAGCCAGTGGTGAACATGGTGGCCCATTACTTCTTCGATCAGGCCTGGGAGCGGCGTTTTGGCCATGCCCCCGCACCTGGGGCGGCAGCGCCGCAACCTTAAAATCGTGGGTTTGCCACTTCAGGACACCGCTGCGTTAACGGCGGTGCGCGCGCCGTGCTGCATCCCCAGGAATTCGAGGTCATCGTGGTCGGCGGTGGCCATGCCGGCACCGAGGCGGCGCTGGCCGCAGCCCGCATGGGCTGCCGGACACTGCTGCTGACCCACAACATCGAAACGCTCGGCCAGATGAGCTGCAACCCGTCGATCGGCGGGATCGGCAAGGGCCATCTGGTCAAGGAGGTGGATGCCTTGGGCGGCGCCATGGCCGCTGCCACCGACGAGGGAGGCATCCAGTTCCGCATTCTCAACGCCAGCAAGGGCCCGGCGGTGCGGGCCACGCGTGCCCAGGCGGACCGCATTCTCTACAAGGCCGCCATTCGCCGCCGCCTGGAGAACCAGCCCAACCTGTGGCTGTTCCAGCAGGCGGTGGATGACCTGATGGTTGAAGGCGACCGCGTGGTGGGGGCCGTGACGCAGATCGGCCTGCGCTTCCGCGCCCGCACGGTGGTGCTCACGGCGGGCACCTTCTTGGACGGCAAGGTCCATGTCGGGCTGCAGAACTACAGCGCTGGGCGCGCCGGCGATCCTCCGGCGGTGAGCCTGTCGGCGCGGCTCAAGGAACTCAAGCTGCCGCAGGGGCGCCTCAAGACCGGTACGCCGCCGCGCATCGACGGGCGCAGCATCGACTTCTCCAAGCTCACCGAGCAGCCCGGCGACCTGGACCCGGTGCCGGTGTTCAGCTTCATGGGCCATGCCTTGCAGCACCCTCGCCAGCTGCCCTGCTGGATCACGCACACCAACCAGCAAACGCACGACATCATCCGCAGCGGCTTCGACCGCAGCCCGATGTTCACCGGTGTCATCGAGGGCGTGGGGCCGCGCTACTGCCCCAGCATCGAGGACAAGATCAACCGCTTTGCAGACAAGGACTCGCACCAGATCTTCCTGGAGCCGGAAGGCCTGACGACGAACGAGTTCTATCCCAACGGCATTTCCACCTCGTTGCCCTTCGATATTCAGCTGGCAGCCGTGCGTTCCATGCCGGGTCTGGAAAACGCGCACATCCTGCGCCCGGGCTACGCCATCGAGTACGACTACTTCGATCCGCGCGAGCTCTCGGCCAGCTTCGAAACGCGTGCCATCAAGGGCCTGTTCTTCGCCGGACAGATCAACGGCACCACGGGTTACGAGGAAGCCGCGGCCCAGGGCCTGTTCGCTGGCCTCAACGCCGCGCTGCAGGCGCAGGACAAGGAGCCCTGGCTGCCGGGAAGGGATCAAGCCTACCTGGGCGTGTTGGTGGACGACCTCATCACCCGTGGCGTGAGCGAGCCCTACCGCATGTTCACCAGCCGTGCCGAATTCAGGCTGCAATTGCGTGAGGACAACGCCGACCTGCGCCTGACCGAGGAAGGGCGCCGTCTGGGGCTGGTGGACGACGTGCGCTGGGATGCCTTCAACCGCAAGCGCGATGCTGTTTCACGTGAAACACAGCGGCTGCGCCAGACCTGGGTGCATCCGCGCTGGCTTGCAGCCGAACAGGCCGAACTGCTGTTGGGCAAGGCCATCGAGCGTGAATACCCGCTCGTTGACCTGCTGCGCCGGCCCGGCGTGGACTGGGACAAGGTTGTGACGGTTGATGCGCTGGTGAAGCAGGCACGGGGCAGCGAAGACATGCCTGTTTCACGTGAAACACTGCGGTCTGAGCTGGGTACGGAGTTGGCCGACGCGGTCATCGAGCAGGTGGAGATCGGTGTCAAGTACGCCGGCTACATCGACAAGCAGCAGGAGGAAGTGCAGCGCGCGGCGCAGTATGAGAAGCTGCCGTTGCCTGAGGACTTGGATTATTCCGAGATCGCCGCGCTGTCCTTCGAAGTGCGGCAGAAGCTGGCCAAGCACCGGCCAGCCACGCTGGGTCAGGCGTCACGCATCTCCGGTATCACACCGGCTGCGATTTCGCTGCTGTTGGTGCATCTGCGCAAGGGCAGCTGGAAGGATTTCAAGGCCGTGAGCACGGCCGGGGCAGGTGACGATGTTGCTGCCTGAGCGTCCCGTGGACATTTCCGCGGTCCAAACTATCGCGGCGCTGACCCGGCAGCTGGGGCTGACGCCGGACGAAGACCAGCTGCGGCAGTTGCAGGACTATCTGGCGCTGCTGCAACGCTGGAACAAAACCTACAACCTGACAGCACTGCGTGATCCGGCGCAGATGTTCACGCACCATCTGGCGGACTGCCTGGCGGCGCTGCCTTCTCTGCAGCGTGTGCTGGCTGATGGTCGTGAGGGTCTGCGATTGCTGGATGTGGGCAGCGGTGGCGGGCTACCGGGCGTGCTGATCGCTGTGCTGTGCCCAGAGTTGCAGGTCAGCTGTGTGGATACGGTCGGCAAGAAAGCTGCTTTCATCCGACAGGCAGGGGCAGAACTGGGACTGCGCAACTTGCGTGCGGAACATGCGCGGGTGGAGCAGCTTCCTGGCCGCTACGATCTGATCACCAGCCGGGCTTTCGCCACGCTGGCCGACTTCGTGGCGCTGACTCGTGAACGCTTGGCACCCGAGGGATTGTGGATGGCGATGAAGGGCAAACGGCCAGAAGAGGAAGTTGCTGCCCTGCCTGCAGACGTGAACGTGTTTCACGTGGAACCTCTATCCGTGCCCGGACTGGATGCTGAGCGCTGTCTGGTGTGGATGCGACTGCGGCACTGAAGCTGGACAATCACGGCGAGCGCCTGGACGTGCATGCCGGGCGGCCCTTTAACCTTTGGAGGGATTCATGCTCGGCATCGACGTGGGCGCCTTTTGCGCCGCCGTGATCCTGTTCCTGGCGCTGCCGGGACCAGGTACTTTCATGCTGCTGAGCAGCACGGGACAAGGTGGCCTCAAGGCTGGAGCGGCTGCGACGCTGGGACTGATCCTTGGTGATCAAGTACTGCTGTGGCTGGCGGTGGCCGGTGTAGCGGCCGCGTTGGCAGCCCAGCCGGTGCTATTCAAAGCGTTGCAGGTGGCTGGTGCCGCTTATCTGGGCTGGCTGGGGCTGAAGATGCTGCTGGCCCGCGACGGGGAGGGTGGGATGCCGGTCCGTGTGTCACCCGGGCGCTATCTGCGCCAGGGTTTCTTCATCACCTTGTCCAATCCCAAGGCCATCGTGTTCTACATGGCTTTCTTTCCGCTATTCATCGATCCGGCACGCCAGCAGGGCATATGGACCTTTGCGTTCATGGCGCTCCTGATCGCGTCGATCACTGCCGTGTGGTGCCTTGCGCTGTGTGCGGGTGCCGATGCCGTGGCGGCGTACGTGCGCGCCCACCGGCGGCTGGCACGTGCCCTGCAGCGTTTGGCCGGCCTGGCACTGCTGGGTTTTGGCCTGCGGCTGGTTCGCTGAAAACGCTGGCCGCTTCACTCATCACAACAAGTCCCCAACATGGCCAAGATCTTTTGCATCGCGAACCAGAAGGGCGGCGTCGGCAAGACCACCACCGCCGTCAACCTTGCTGCCGGCCTGGTGCGTGTCGGGCAGCGGGTGCTGGTGGTCGATCTGGACCCGCAAGGCAACGCCACCATGGGTTCAGGCGTGGACAAGCGCACGCTGGAGCACAGCGTCTATGAGGTGCTGCTGGAGACAGTCACAGTCGTCGATGCGCGTGTAAAAGCCGACAAGGCGGGCTATGACGTGCTGGGCGCGAACCGTGAACTCTCCGGCGCGGAGGTGGAACTGGTTGGCGTGGACCGGCGGCAGGACCGCCTGCGCACAGCACTGGCGGCTTGTGAGCAAGACTATGACTTCGTGCTGGTTGATTGTCCGCCTTCACTGAGCCTGCTGACGCTCAACGGCATGTGCGCTGCGCATGGCGTGGTGGTGCCGATGCAGTGCGAATATTTCGCGCTGGAGGGGCTGACAGACCTGGTGAATACCATCAAGCAAATCCATGCCAGCCTGAACCCGCGGCTGCAGATCATCGGGCTGCTGCGGGTGATGTACGACCCGCGCATGACGCTGCAGCAGCAGGTGAGCGAGCAGCTCAAACAGCACTTCGGCGAAAAGGTGTTCGATACCGTCATTCCGCGCAACGTGCGTCTGGCGGAGGCGCCCAGCTACGGTCTGCCGGGCGTAGTGTTCGACCCGGCAGCCAAGGGGGCGCAGGCCTACGTTGATTTCGCCGAGGAGTTGGTCAAGCGCTGTGCCAAGCGTTGAGGGCCGATGCCGGCCAAGCGAGTTGGCATGAATCGGGCATCAAAAAGCCGCCCGAAGGCGGCGGGTTGGCTTGCCGGCCGCGGCAGGCTTCAAAGGCCCAGGCCTTCGTCGAGGCCGAGGTGGATGTTCATCGACTGCACGGCTGCGCCGCTGGCGCCCTTGCCCAGGTTGTCCAGGCGAGCCATGACGATGGCTTGCTTGTCGTTGGCGAACACGCCAATGTCCACGCGGTTGGTGTCATTGCAGGCCTGAACGTCAAAGAAGCCGCCGTCCAGGTTGGCGGCATCACCCAGCGGCAATACCTTGATGAAGCGCTCGTCGGCGTAATGCGCCTCGTAGGCGGCATGCAGGCGCTGGGCATCGGTGCCAGAGGCGAGCTGCGAGAAATGCAGCGGCACGCTCACCGCCAGACCCTTCAGGAACGGGCCCACCACTGGCATGAACACAGGCGCTACCTGCAGGCCGGTGTGCGCGGTCATCTCGGGAAGGTGCTTGTGCGCCAGCGTCAGGCCATAGGGCCGGGGCGAGGCCAGCTTGGGATTCCCGCTGCCTTCGTAGTCCGCAATCATGGTCTTGCCGCCACCCGAGTAGCCGGTGAGCGAGGTGGCCGACAGCGGCAGCGTCGGTGCCACGAGGCCGGCATCGATCAGCGGGCGCAGCAGCAGGATGAAGGCCGTGGAGTGGCAGCCCGGGTTGGAGATGCGCTTGGACTGGCGAATCAGCTCGCGCTGTCCCTTGGCCAGCTCCGGCAGGCCGAAAACCCAGCCCGGCGCGGTGCGGTGTGCAGTGCTGGCGTCGATCAGGCAGGCATTGGGGTTGCGCACCAGCGCGGCGGCCTCGCGCGAGGCTGCATCGGGCAGGCACAGGAAGGACACTTCGGCAGCGTCGAGCAACCTGGCACGCTCGGCCGGATCCTTGCGCTTGTCCGGGTCGATGCGCAGCAGCTCGATGTCGTCGCGCTGCGCCAGGTACTCATGGATGCGCAGGCCAGTGGTGCCCTCCTGCCCGTCCACGAACACGGTATGTTTCATCTTCGCCTCTCTACTTCGAGCAAACGTAAAAGGATAAGCCAAGCCCCATGGATGACTTGCAAGTGCTGCTCCTGCCCGGTTGGCAGGACTCCGGCCCCGATCATTGGCAAAGCCGCTGGGAGCAGTGCCACGGTTTCACGCGCGTGCAGCAGGACGACTGGCTGTGGCCCCGCCGCGGCGACTGGATGGCGCAATTGGAAGAGAAGGTGCTGCAGGCGCGTGGCCCGCTGCTGCTGGCCGCACACAGCCTCGGTTGCCAACTGGTGGCGGCCTGGGCTGCGCATTCGCAACACACGCAGCGAGTGGCCGGTGCGCTGCTGGTAGCCCCGCCCGACGTGGAGCGCGAGGACATGCCACCCAATCTGTATTCCTGGCGTCCCATGGTGCGCCGGCGCCTGCCTTTCGCGGCGCTCGCCGTCGCGAGCAGCGATGACCCTTTCTGCGCTCCGGCCCGGGCCGCAGGCATGGCGGCGGACTGGGGTGCCGAGCTGGTGAGCGTGGGGAATGCCGGCCATATCAATGCCGAATCGGGCCTGGGCGACTGGGCACAAGGTCTCGAACTGTTGCGCCGGGTGGCATTGGCAGGGGGCCTATCACCGACAATCGCGCCATGGTGACGAAGAAACCCAAGGGCCTTGGTCTGGGCCTGGAAGCACTGCTCGGGCCGCGCGTGGAGGTGCCCGAGGCGCCGCCGTCGGCGTTGAAGCTGGACCTGCTGCTGCCCGGCCGGTATCAGCCGCGCACGCGCATGGACGAGGGCTCGCTCTACGAGTTGGCCGAAAGCATCAAGAGCCAGGGCGTCATGCAGCCGATCCTGGTACGGCCCGCGCAGGAGGGGCGCTACGAGATCATCGCCGGCGAACGCCGCAGCCGCGCGGCCCGGATTGCCGGGCTGGACGAGGTACCGGTGCTGGTGCGCGAGGTGCCTGACGAGTCGGCGGCCGTGATGGCGCTGATCGAGAACATCCAGCGCGAGGACCTGAACCCGCTGGAAGAAGCCCAAGGGCTGCAGCGCCTGGTCACCGAGTTCAACCTCACACACGAGCAGGCCGCGCGTGCCGTCGGCCGCTCGCGCAGTGCGGCCAGCAACCTGCTGCGCCTGCTCAACCTGTGCCCGCAGGTGCAGCAGATGCTGATGGCGGGCGACCTGGACATGGGGCATGCGCGTGCGCTGCTGGCGGTGGAGCCAGCGCAGCAAATCTTGCACGCCAACGAGATCGTGGCGCGCAAGCTCTCGGTGCGCGAGGCGGAAAAGCTGGTGGCCCGTCAAGCAGCGCCGACCAAGCCCAAGCCGGGCCCACAGGCACCGCAGGACAAGTCGCGCGACTTGCAGCGCATTGAGGAGCTGCTGGCCGATGCACTCACCGCCGCGGTGGAAATCCGCATCCGCCGCAAGACGATGAACGGCGAAAAGGGCGAGATTGCCATTGCCTTCAGCTCGTTGGACGAACTCAACGGACTGCTGGACAAGCTGGGCGTGAAAGAAGCGTAGCGACCAAGCTGTGAATTATTCAGCGTACTGAATAAATCCCGTGCCGTTGCTCTGGCTCGGGATTTTTGTTTGGAGGACGGTGGGGCACTACGACTGCTGCAAGGCCTCCAGGAAGCTGCGCTGCCACCAGTGCACGTCGAACTCGCGGATGTTGGCCAGCAGCCGCTCGTGGCGTGCCTGGCGCTCCTCCAGCGGCATGTGCAGCGCGTGCTGGATGGCGTCGGCCGTGCCGTCGCTGTCGTAGGGATTGACCAGCAGCGCGTCGCGCAACTGCTCCGCGGCGCCGGCGAAGCGTGACAGCACCAGCACGCCTGGATCGGCAGGGTCCTGTGCGGCGATGAACTCCTTGGCGACCAGGTTCATGCCGTCGCGCAGCGGCGTCACCAGTGCCACGCGGCTGGCGCGGTAGAGGCCGGGCAGCCGCTTGCGGGCCACCGTGCGGTGGATGTAGCGGATGGGCATCCAGTCGAGCTCGCCGAAGTTGCCGTTGATGGAGCCGCACAAGCCTTCGAGCTGGCGCCGCAGGTCGTTGTAGGCGCCCACCGTCTCGCGCGAAGGCGAGGCGATCTGGATCAGTGTGGCGCTGTTGCAGTTGCCCGGATAGCGCTGCAGCAGGCTGCGCATGGCGCGCAGGCGCTGTGGCAGGCCCTTGGAGTAGTCGAGGCGGTCCACGCCCACCAACAGGCGGCGCTTGGCGTACTGCTCGCGCATCGTGGCCAGCGTCTCCTGGGCTTCACGGCCTTCGGCCAGCGCGGCGAATTCGTCCACGTCAATGCCGATCGGGAAGGCCTGGACCTGCAACTGGCGTCCGAAGGCGTTGAAGCGGCCATCGGCCACCTGCTCGGCCTGGGCCTCGGTGTAGACATAGCGGGCGAAATGGCTGAGGTCGGTCTGGCTCTGCAGCCCGAGCAGGTCGTAGGCGAAGAGGGCACGGATGAGCCACTCGTGCGCCGGAATGGCCGCCATGATCAGCGGCGGCGGCACCGGGATGTGCAGGAAGAAGCCGATACGCTGGCGGCAGCCCAGCGTGCGCAGTTCCTCGGCCAGCGGGATGAGATGGTAGTCATGGACCCAGATCACATCGTCCGGCCGCAGCAAGGGCAGCAGCTGCTGCGCGAACATGCGGTTCACGCGCCGGTAACCGCCGATGTAGCCGGCGTCGAAGTCCGCCAGATCCAGCCGGTAATGGAACACCGGCCACAGCACGCCGTTGGAATAGCCAAGGTAATAGGCATCGTGGTCTTCACGGCTGAGATCCACGGTTGCCAGCGTGACGTCGCCGGCCCGCTGCATATGGAGCTGGGTCTGGCCCTGGGCCCCGCCCTCGGTTCGTTCGACGATGTTGCCGCTCCAGCCGAACCACAGTCCGCCGGTGGCATTGAGCGCTTCGCCCAGCGCCACCGCGAGGCCGCCGGCGGCAGTCTTGCGTGGATCGGCCACGCGGTTGGAAACGACGACCAGTCGCGGCATCTCGAATCACCTGCTCCTAGGTGCGCTCCGAGCGCACCGCTTCATGGAAATCCCCGCCGTGCCTGGATGGGCATCGCGAGCCTGTCAGGCGCGCAGGGCAGGGCGCGTGCCTTGTTGGAATACGCCAGCCGTCGGCTGTGGACGCGCGCCAGGAGCCGGACTGTGAAGGACTACCCCGTTGCGTTTGCCGCTACAGGCACCGTCTGCGGGCAAACTGCCCCCGAAGTGGTGCAGTGGGCCCGGATCGGTTGCAACATCGGGCCGCTTGGAGCAAGGGGCATGCGCGGCTAGCCGCATGTGCCGGGATCAAACCCTTGAATCGGGTTCAGGCCAGGTTGGCCGGCGGAGTACCGAGGGCCTGCAGCGACGCCTGTATCCAGCGCTGCAGCGCCGCCGGGTCTTGCACCCGGTGGTGGGCTCGGCTGGCTCCTTCGCCCACTTTGACGGCTATACCTCCCAGGGACTGCACAGCCTCGAATGCCGCTTCGTCGGTCACGTCATCGCCAAAAAACCAGGGTCGCCGTCCGTGGAACGGTGTTTCGGACAGGAAAGCGTGCACGGCGGCGTCCTTGCCCGCAGCGCGCGGCTTGAGTTCAAGCACTTGCTTGCCGCGCATGAGGGCCATGTCTGGCAACTGTTCCAAGGCCCGGGTCATGGCCGCCAGGCATTCGGCTTCCAGTGCTGGCGCCAAGCGGTAATGCAGGGCCACGGCAACGGATTTGCGTTCCAGCAACAGCCCGGGATGAGCGGCGCACAAGGCTTGCAGCGGGGCCAGTACCGCGTCCAGCGCCGGCATGGGCAAGCGCTGCCAGCCGCCCCTGGCATTGCGCCGCTCGGCGCCGTGCACGCCCGCGGCAGGCAACTGCAGGGGGGCGAGGAAATGGTCGATCTCGACGATCGGCCGGCCCGTGACGATGGCCAGGGCTCCGTCCAGCGCGCCGGCCAGCGCAGCCAGGTGGATAGGCAAGCCGGCAGGCACCGTCACAGCCTGCGGATGGGGCGCGATCTCGGCCAGCGTGCCGTCGAAATCCAGGAACACGGCACATTCGGGTGTGAGCAGAGGAGGTTCTGACATGGAGACAGAGTAGCCAGCGCTGTCTGGAGCATCGCCTATCAATGCAACGACGGCACAGGGGCTATAGACCAGCCGGTAGCGTTGGCGTGAAAAGAAGGGCAGCCCGAAATGCGGGAAAGCCCTCAGAACTAGGCCCTTCGAAATGTGAACGAATGAACCGGAGCACGGGTTTGGATGTAACGCGATGGCTGCCTGGCGTGCGTGTCAGCCCATATCAAGGCAGCATCATTGAAATGCTTCATGCGGGCACGCCGGACCGGCACCGGAATTCAAGGACCAAACGGGGCACGGTCCTTGCTGAGGGTGAGGTAGGCGTTGTCAAAAGACCCGCCTGGTGAATCGCGCTGACTTTGGCTCCCCTGGAGGGACGATCACGCAAGCCACACGCTGAAGACCGGAAAGCTCTGATGGCGCCCGGGCCCGTACAGCCGGGACTTCATCAGAACTTCCCAGACGCTCTGGCGGCCGGCTACCGCCTGTGTGCGTCTTCCATTCAAGGAGGTCCCATGGACGTGATCAGCAGCTTCGCCGCCCGTTACGAACGCACCCGCGAGGAAGAGCTCTCTCTGGAGGAATACCTCGCGGAGTGCAAGCGCAACCCGTTGGCCTACGCCACTGCGGCCGAGCGCATGCTCAAGGCCATCGGGGACCCGCAGATGGTTGACACGCGCAACGACCCGCGCCTGTCGCGCATCTTCGCCAACAAGATCATCAAGATTTACCCTGCCTTTGCCGAGTTCTACGGCATGGAGGACTCGATCGAGCAGGTGGTCTCTTACTTCCGCCATGCCGCGCAGGGGCTGGAAGAGAAAAAGCAGATCCTTTATCTGCTGGGTCCGGTGGGCGGTGGCAAGAGTTCCATTGCCGAGCGCCTGAAGCAGCTCATGCAGGAGGTGCCCTTCTATGCCATCAAGGGCTCTCCGGTGAATGAGAGCCCGCTGGGCCTGTTCGATGCGGTGGAGGACGGCCCGATCCTGGAAAAGGAATACGGCATTCCGCGCCGTTACCTCAACCGCGTGCTCTCGCCCTGGGCCGTCAAGCGGCTGGAAGAGTTTGGCGGCGATATCCGCAAGTTCCGCGTCGTCAAGCGCCATCCGTCGATCCTCAAGCAGATTGGCATCGCCAAGACTGAGCCTGGCGACGAGAACAACCAGGACATCAGTGCGCTGGTGGGCAAGGTCGACATCCGCAAGCTCGAAACCTATGCCCAGGACGACCCAGACGCCTACAGCTACTCGGGCGGCCTGTGCCTGGCCAACCAGGGGCTGCTGGAATTCGTGGAAATGTTCAAGGCGCCCATCAAGGTGCTGCACCCGCTGCTCACGGCCACGCAAGAAGGCAACTTCAAGGGCACCGAGGGCTTCGGCGCGATTCCCTTTGATGGCGTGGTGCTGGCGCACAGCAACGAGAGCGAGTGGAAGGCTTTCCGCAACAACAAGAACAACGAGGCCTTCCTGGACCGCATCTACATCGTCAAGGTGCCGTACTGCCTGCGCGTGAGCGAAGAGGTCAAGATCTACGAGAAGCTCATCCGCAACTCCTCGCTGGCCGAGGCCACCTGCGCGCCAGGCACGCTCAAGATGATGAGCCAGTTCGCGGCGCTCACGCGGCTGAAGGAGCCCGAGAACTCCAGTCTCTTCAGCAAGATGCAGGTCTACGACGGCGAGAACCTCAAGGACACCGACCCGCGTGCCAAGAGCTACCAGGAGTACCGCGACTACGCTGGCGTGGACGAAGGCATGAGCGGCATCAGCACGCGCTTCGCTTTCAAAATCATTTCCAAGGTCTTCAACTTTGACTCCACCGAGGTGGCGGCCAACCCGGTGCACCTGATGTACGTGTTGGAGCAGCAGATCGAGCGGGAACAGTTCCCGGCCGAGCTGGAGCAGAAATACATCGGTTTCATCAAGGAACAGCTGGCGCCGCGCTACGCGGAGTTCATCGGCAAGGAGATCCAGACCGCCTACCTGGAAAGCTACAGCGAGTACGGGCAGAACATCTTCGACCGCTACGTCACCTACGCCGATTACTGGATCCAGGACCACGAGTACCGCGACACCGACACCGGCGAGGTGTTCGATCGCGCCTCGCTCAACGCGGAGCTGGAGAAGATCGAGAAGCCCGCGGGCATTGCCAATCCCAAGGACTTCCGCAACGAGATCGTCAACTTCGTGCTGCGTGCGCGTGCCAACAACCAGGGCAAGAACCCGGTGTGGACCAGCTACGAGAAGCTGCGCACCGTGATCGAGAAGAAGATGTTCAGCAACACCGAGGAGTTGTTGCCGGTCATCAGCTTCAACGCCAAGGCCAGCGCCGACGAAGCCAAGAAGCACGAGGACTTCGTCACGCGCATGGTGCAGAAGGGCTATACGCCCAAGCAGGTGCGGTTGCTGTGCGAGTGGTACCTGCGCGTGCGCAAGAGCAGCTGAACCCGAGCCCCACGCACCGACGGGAGACGTCATGCTTCAACAGATCATCGATCGCAGGCTCGCGGGGAAGAACAAGTCCATCGGCAACCGCGAGCGTTTCCTGCGCCGCTACCGCGACCAGATCCGCGAGGCGGTCAAGCGCGCGGTGGACGGACGCGGCATCCGCGACATCGAGCGCGGCGAGGAGATCTCGATCCCGAAGAAGGACATCTCCGAGCCGGTGTTCCACCACGGGCAGGGCGGCGTGCGCGAGATCGTGCACCCGGGCAACCAGGAGTATGTGCGCGGCGACCGCATCCAGCGTCCCAAGGGCGGCGGCGGCGGAGGCAGCGGCAGCGGCCAGGCCAGCGACTCTGGCCAGGGGGAGGACGATTTTGTCTTTACCCTGTCCAAGGAGGAGTTCATGCAGGTCTTCTTCGAGGACCTGGCGCTGCCGCACCTGGTTCGCACCCAGATCGCCGAGGTGCCCGAGTGGAAGAGCCAGCGCGCGGGCTTCACCGCCGACGGTACGCCCAACAACCTGCATGTGCTGCGCTCGATGCGTGGTGCGCTGGGGCGCCGTATCGCCTTGGGGTCGGAATCGCGGCGCGAGCTGCGTGAACTGGAGGAGCGGCTGCAGAAGTTGCAGGCGCATCCTCACCCCACGCCGGCATTGGCCGAGCGCGAGATTGCAGAGTTGCAGGAGCAGATCGAGGCTCTGCGCTCGCGCCTGGCGCGCATTCCGTACTTGGACCCGATCGACCTGCGCTTTCGCAACCGCGTCCGCGTGCCCGTGCCCTCTTCCAAGGCCGTGATGTTCTGCCTGATGGACGTGTCAGGCTCGATGGATGAGGCGCGCAAGGACCTGGCCAAGCGCTTCTTCATCCTGCTCTACCTGTTCCTCACGCGGCATTACGAGAAGATCGAACTCGTCTTCATCCGCCACCACACGCAGGCGCAGGAGGTGGACGAGCAGAATTTCTTTCACGCCACCGAGACCGGCGGCACCGTGGTTTCCAGCGCGCTGGTGCTGATGGAGGAGATCGTGCGCCAGCGCTACGCCGGCGGCGACTGGAACATCTACGGCGCACAAGCCAGCGACGGGGACAACTGGCACCACGACAGCGGCCGTTGCCGCGAACTGCTGTCCGACAAGATCCTGCCGATGTGCCGCTACTACGCCTACGTGCAGGTGGCCGAGGAAGAGCAGAACCTGTGGGAGGAGTACACCCAGTTGCTGGCCGCGCACCCGCACTTCGCCATGCGCAAGGCCACCGAGGCCTCGCAGATCTATCCCGTGTTCCGCGATCTCTTCAAGAAGGAAGGAGCGGTGGCCGCATGAATGCCGTCGTCATCAGGAACCCGCTGCGCGAGCCGCTGGCGCTGGCCGCTCGACCGCGCGAGCCGCTGCCCGGGCCCAGCGACTGGACCTTCGAGCTGATCCAGCAGTACCACGATGTGATCCGCTCCACGGCTGATCGCTTCGGGCTCGACACCTATCCCAACCAGCTGGAGATCATCACCGCCGAGCAGATGATGGATGCCTATGCATCCGTGGGCATGCCAGTGAATTACCGCCACTGGAGCTACGGCAAAGAGTTCATCTCTACTGAGAAGAACTACCGGCGCGGCTTCATGGGCCTGGCCTACGAGATCGTCATCAATTCCAACCCCTGTATCAGCTATCTGATGGAGGAGAACACGATGGCGATGCAGGCGCTGGTGATCGCGCATGCCGCCTACGGCCACAACAGCTTCTTCAAGGGCAACTACCTGTTCCGCATGTGGACCGACGCGTCGTCGATCATCGACTACCTGGTCTACGCCAAGAACTACGTGGCCGAATGCGAGGAGCGCCATGGCCTGGACACGGTGGAGTCCTTCCTGGACTCCTGCCATGCGCTGTCCAACCACGGCGTGGACCGCTACCGCCGTCCCAGCAAGCGAACGCTGGCGCAGGAACTGGCCGAGCGCAAGGACCGCGAGAACTACGCGCAGCAGCAAGTCAACGACCTGTGGCGCACGCTGCCACGCCGCCATGACGAGGCCAAAGAAGCGGCCGATACGCAGCGGCGCTTCCCGGATGAGCCGCAGGAGAACCTGCTGTACTTCATCGAGAAGAACGCGCCGCTGCTGGAGCCCTGGCAGCGCGAGATCGTGCGCATCGTGCGCAAGGTGGCGCAGTACTTCTACCCGCAGCGCCAGACGCAGGTGATGAACGAAGGCTGGGCCACCTTCTGGCACCACCGGCTGCTCAACCAGATGTACGACGACGGTTACCTCACCGACGGCGTGATGATGGAGTGGCTCAAGTCGCACACCAACGTCATCTACCAGCCGCCCGTGGGGCACAAGGCCTACAGCGGCCTGAACCCGTACGCATTGGGCTTCGCGATGTATACGGACCTCAAGCGCATCTGCGAGGACCCGACGGAGGAGGACCGGCAATGGTTCCCCGACATCGCCGGCGCGCCGTGGCTGCCTACGCTGGATGAGGCAATGCGCAACTTCAAGGACGAGAGCTTCATCGGCCAGTACCTCTCGCCCAAGCTGATGCGGGACTTCCGGCTATTTGCCATCGTCGATGACGAGAAGGACAGCGAGATCGAGGTCAGCGCCATTCACGACGAGCAGGGCTACCGCCGGGTGCGCGAGGCGCTGTCGCGCCAGTACGACCTGGGCACGCGCGAGCCCAACATCCAGGTTTGGAACGTCAACCTGCGCGGTGACCGTGCGCTGACGTTGCGCCATGTGCAGCACCAAGACCGGCCGCTGGCTGATACCGCCCAGGAAGTGCTGCGGCACGTGGCGCGGTTGTGGGGATTCGGCGTGCACCTGGAAAGCGTGGACAGCCGTGGCGAGGTGCGCAAACGCTGGTCGGTGCCGGCACCGCCGCCTTGATCCAGAACGGTCCTTGACGACGCCGGGCGGTCAGCGACCGCCCGGCGTTTTCGTTTCAAGAAGTGCCGTACAGCGTACAGATGCCCGGAAATTCACGGCAGTTGGAGGCAAGTTAAAGCCCCCGCGCTTCACTTGTCAGGTGTTAACCCCAACAATGATGGTTGCTGGAGCCGCTGCACTCCGTCTTCGGGCTCCCGTCAATCCTTGCACAAACGATGTTGCCACGCCCTGGGGTGCGGCGCGTTGTGGCTGTGCCCTCACTTGCCGCATCTTCCCGCCGCCTCCCGGCGGGGCCATCCGTCGCAGTACCCGCATGAAAATCCTGGGCGTTCAACTCCGTAAACCTTCCTTCAACGAAGTCACCGCGTCGGCCGTCATGGCTTCGGGCCTGTGGCTGCTCTATGTCGCCGCGCTGCATGCCACTGGTGGTGTGTTCGAGCCGATCAACGCCGGGGCCACGCTGCTGGTCATTTTCTGGGGTTGCGTTTGCGTGCGCCTGGGCATCCATGTTGGCCGAGGCCTGCCGCACCTGGCCCTCAATGTGGGCCTCGGCGCGGCGCTGTTGGGCGTGTATCAGGTGCTCATCACGCTCTTCAGCTAACTGGCAATCGCTGTTCCCGGACTTTTGCCAGCCGTCGGCCGCCCTGGGTACCGCCGTCGCGGCCGACTGCTTCAGCGGTAGTGGCCGTGGCGTTCCAGCACTTCGATCTTGTAGCCATCGGGGTCCTGGATGAAGAAGAAGCGGGCCAGCAGCTCCTCTCCTCGCTTGAACTCCTTCACCGGGGCGGGCTCGTAGCCCAGGCCCTGCAATCGCGCATGCTCGGTAGCCGCGTCGTCCACCACCACGGCGACATGGCCGTAGCCCGTGCCATGCGTGTAGGGCTCCTCGCGGCCCTTGTTGAGCGTGAGCTCGATCTCGAAGTCGTTTTCGGCGTTGCGCAGGTACACCAAAGCGAAGTCAGGGAAATCCAGCTGGTGCGAGGGCTTCAGGCCCAGCACCTGGTCGTAAAACTTCAGTGATTGGTCCAGATCCAGGACGCGGATCATGGAGTGGATGATCTTGGGCATCGGTGTTCCTCAGGAATGGATTGCGGCCGAGCGGTGTTACGCCGCCCGCCGCAGCGCGCCACTGTAAGGCGGGCAGAAGGGCTGCCGCCGGCTGCTAGCATCGTTCGATGGGAAATCGACTCACTCAGATCGCCACCCGCACCGGTGACGACGGCAGCACGGGCCTGGGGGACGGCAGCCGCGTGCCCAAGGACCACCTTCGCGTCCACGCCATGGGCGAGGTGGATGAGCTCAACTCCCACCTCGGCGTGCTGCTGTGCGAGCCGCTGCCCGACGAGATGCGCGAGCTGCTGCTCACGATCCAGCACGAGCTGTTCAACCTCGGCGGCGAGCTCTCCATCCCCGGTTTCGAACTGCTCAAGGCCGAGGCCGTGCTGAAGCTTGACGAGGCGCTGGCCGAGTACAACGCCCGGCTGCCGCGGCTGCAGGAATTCATCCTGCCCGGCGGCAGCCGCAGCGCGGCGCTGGCGCATGTGGCGCGCACCGTGGCGCGCCGCGCCGAGCGTTCACTTGTGGCCTTGGGCGCCCATGAGACGCTGCGCGCTGAGACGCGCCAGTACCTCAACCGCCTGTCAGACCTGCTGTTCGTGCTGGCGCGCGTGCTCAACCGCGCCAATCTCGACGGCCTGGGTGGCGACGACGTGTATTGGCACAGCGAGCGCCTCAAGGGCGGCTGAGCCCGGAACGAGGCCGCCTCCACCCCAGTTTGTTGAAGCCCTGCCTCCCGGCAGGGCCCATGGCTTCTTCGACAGGCCCATGTGGCGCCTGTCCATGCGTCCGGAGCGAATGCCTTGAAGCGGCGCCAGCCTCAGCCGCGGCGCGCCTTCACCGCCGCGCTGAGCTCTTCCAGCACCGTCAGCGAGTCGTCCCAGCCGATGCAGGCGTCGGTGATGCTCTGGCCGTAGGTCAGCTTGCTGGGGTCGTCCTTGCCCGGCGTGAACTTCTGGGCGCCGGGCTGCAGGTGGCTTTCCACCATCACGCCGAAGACGGAACGGCTGCCGCTGCGGATCTGCGCCGCCACGTCGCGCGCCACGTCCACTTGGCGCTCGTGCTTCTTGCTGCTGTTGGCGTGGCTGAAGTCCACCATCAGCGAGGTGTCCAGGCCGGCGGCCTGCAGGTCGCGGCAGGCTGCGGCCACGTGGTCTGCGTCGTAGTTGGGCGCCTTGCCGCCGCGCAGGATGACGTGGCAGTCCGGATTGCCCTTGGTCTGCACCGTGGCGACCTGGCCGTTCTTGTGCACCGACAGGAAGTGGTGCGGGCGCGAGGCAGCCTGGATGGCGTCGATGGCGATCTTGATGTTGCCGTCGGTGCCGTTCTTGAAGCCGATGGGCGCCGAAATGCCCGAGGCCAGCTCGCGGTGCACCTGGCTCTCGGTGGTGCGCGCGCCTATGGCGCCCCAGGCGATGAGGTCACCGATGTACTGCGGCGAGATCACGTCCAGGAACTCGCTGGCCGCCGGCAATCCCAGGCGGTTAATCTCCACCAGCAGCTGCCGCGCGAAGCGCAGGCCCTCGTCGATGCGGAAGCTCTCGTCCAGGT
Organism: Pseudomonadota bacterium; assembly: GCA_023410975.1. Lineage (GTDB taxonomy): Bacteria > Pseudomonadota > Gammaproteobacteria > Burkholderiales > Burkholderiaceae_C > Azohydromonas. The sequence goes on along the minus strand of JAEYPG010000172.1, from coordinate 2,937 downwards.
ACGGGTCGTTGATCAGGCCCTTCCAGCCCACCGTGGTGCGCGGCTTCTCGAAGTACACGCGCATCACGACTTCCAGCGTGTCGGCGTAGCGCCGGCGCTGTTCCATCAGGCGGCGCGCGTACTCCAGGGCGGCCTGCGGATCGTGGATGGAGCAGGGGCCCATGATCACCAGCAGCCGGTCGTCCTGGCCATGCAGGATCTGGCCGATGCGCTGGCGTGTCTGCGTCACCAGCGCCTCCACGGGCGTGTTGCGGATCGGGAAGAAGCGGATGAGGTGTTCGGGCGGAGGCAAGGGCGTGATGTCCTCGATGCGGGCGTCGTCGGTCTGGCTGGTGCGGTCCGGCGGTGCCTGCCAGCCCTCGACGACGGCAGGGGGCGATTTCTGGTGGTCGGTCATGACGCTGAGCTCCTGGAGAGAAACGAACGGGGTTGAAAGGCTGGGAAAAGGCAAAGGGCGAAAAAAAACCGCCGGGGGTCGCCCGGCGGTCTTGAGGATCTGCTGCGCTGCTGTCGGCTTATGCGCGGGCCTCTCCTCCGCCGGGGCGGTGCGAGAACCAATAAAAGCCGAAGAAAAATCGTGCAGAGCGCATAAGTCCCGGATCATGGGGGGAGCCCCCTGAACCCGTCAACGCATTTCGGGTACGTACCGGATCGTTCATTTCGCTGGCCCGTTCCCGGCGTGCGAGCTCAGGCCGTGCCGCCCACGGTGAGGCCGTCGATGCGCAGCGTGGGCTGGCCCACGCCCACCGGGACGCTCTGGCCTTCCTTGCCACAGGTGCCCACGCCGCTGTCGAGCTGCAGGTCGTTGCCGATCATGGACACGCGCGTCAGCGCGTCCGGCCCGTTGCCGATGAGCGTGGCGCCCTTGACCGGATAGAGGATCTTGCCGTTCTCGACCCAGTAGGCCTCGCTGGCCGAGAACACGAACTTGCCGCTGGTGATGTCCACCTGCCCGCCGCCAAAGTTCGTGGCGTACAGGCCCTTCTTGATGGACGCGACGATCTCGTCCTTGGGCTTGTCGCCGGCGAGCATGTAGGTGTTGGTCATGCGCGGCATGGGCAGGTGCGCGTAGCTCTCGCGCCGGCCGTTGCCGGTGGGCTTGACCTTCATGAGCCGTGCGTTGAGCGCGTCCTGGATGTAGCCGCGCAGGATGCCGTCCTCGATCAGCACCGTGCGCTGCGTGGCGCAGCCCTCGTCGTCCACGTTGAGCGAGCCGCGGCGGTCGGCCAGCGTGCCGTCGTCCAGCACCGTCACGCCCTTGGCCGCCACGCGCTGGCCGATGCGCCCAGCGAAGGCGCTGGAGCCCTTGCGGTTGAAGTCGCCTTCCAGGCCGTGGCCGATGGCCTCGTGCAGCAGGATGCCGGGCCAGCCCGGGCCCAGCACCACGGTCATCTCGCCCGCGGGCGCGGGCCGGGCTTCCAGGTTGGTCAGCGCGGCGTTGACAGCCTGGTCCACGTAGCGGTCGATCACGTCGTCCTGGAAATAGCCCAGCCCGAAGCGCCCGCCGCCGCCGCCGGAGCCGATTTCGCGCCGGCCGTTGGACTCGGCGATCACGGTCACGCTCAGCCGCACCAGTGGCCGCACGTCCGCGGCGCGCGTGCCATCGGCGCGCGCCACCATCACCACGTCGTGCTCGGCCGCCAGGCCCGCCATCACCTGCACGATGCGTGGGTCGCGCGCGCGGGCGCGCTGCTCCACCTTTTCCAGCAGGGCCACCTTTTGCGCGCTGTCCAGGGTGCCGATCGGGTCGGTGGGGGCGTAGAGGGCGCGGCTGCCGACGACCGTGCCGGCGGAAGGCACCTTCACGCGCCGGCTCTGGCCCGCGGCGGCGATGCTGCGCACGGTGCGCGCGGCGTCCAGCAGCGCGGCCTCGGAGATGTCGTCCGAGTAGGCGAAGGCCGTCTTCTCGCCTGCCACCGCCCGCACGCCCACGCCCTGGTCGATGCTGAAGCTGCCGCTCTTGACGATGCCTTCCTCCAGGCTCCACCCCTCATGGCGCGTGGTCTGGAAGTACAGGTCCGCATCGTCGATGCGGTGCTCGCTGATCAGGCGCAGCGCCTGCGTCAGCGTCGTCTCGCTCAAGCCATAGGGATCGAGCAGCAGCGAGTGCGCCTGAGCCAAGCGTTCGATGGTGGGTTCGCGGGAGATCATGGGTAGAGGCGACGCCTTGGTTGAGGCCGAACCACCTTGTTACTCAAGGCCACATTTGCCCCGTCATCTGGGTGGTCCGAACACCGTTGAAAAGACGTGGAGATGTTCCCACGCCAAGGACCACAGCATGCAGCAGTTTCCGAATGCCCTGATCGCCGCCGCCCTGGCAGCGGCCTGCCTCAGCGCCTCTGCGCAGCCAGCCGCGCCCGGCGCCGTCAATCAGCGTGAAGCGCACCAGAACCAGCGCATCCAGCAGGGCGTTGCCAACGGTGAACTCAATGCCCATGAGGCTTACCGGCTGGAGCGCCAGCAGGGCCGCATCGACGCCGCCGAGGCGCGTGCGCGGGCCGATGGGCAGCTCAGCGGTGCCGAGCGCGAGCGCCTCAACCGGATGCAGGACAACGCCAACCGCGACATCTGGCAGCAGAAGCACGATGCGCCTTCGGCTGGCACCCCGATGGCGCCCGCCGCGCCGCCGACTTCCAAGGCCGCGGTGGACCGCCGCCAGTCCGAGCAGGACGCCCGCATCCGCCAAGGCATTTCCAGCGGCCAGATCGATGCCCGCGAAGCCGCGCGGCTGGAGCAGCAACAGGCCAACATCCAGGCCGCCGAGGCACGCGCGCGGGCCGATGGGAAGCTCAGCGCTGCCGAGCGCGAGCGCCTCAACCGCATGCAGCAACGCGCCAACGTCGACATCCAGCACCAGAAGCACGACCAGCAGCAGGCCCGCTGAAGGAATGCTGGTGGGGCAGGGCGGTTCGTGGACCGCTGAGGCGGCCGGCGGCG
>JAEYPG010000095.1 GCA_023410975.1 Pseudomonadota bacterium | reverse complement strand
GCGTGGCGCTGGCCTTCGGGCTGCTGTTCCTGCTGCAGGGCGTGCAGGCGATCGCGCCGCAGGGCGCGCTGGGCCGGCGCCTGTATCCCTGGCTCTACGGCGGGCTGTTCCTGGACGAGTGGCTGAGCCGGTGGCTGGGCTCGCCGGGTCCACGCCCGCGCCATTCGCAATCGCCCACCCGGCCCGTGTCCCGCCTGCAAACCGCTGCCACCGGAGGCCGCTGATGGACTCGCTCGCCCACGAACTCCTGCGGGACGCCGAGGCGCTGGCCCGCGACGTGGCCCAGGCCTGCGACCGCATCGCGCCGACCTGGCCGCTGGACCAGCTCATCGCCGTCAATCCGTACCTGGGCTGGACCGGCATGCCCATCGAACGCGCCGAAGCCGAGCTGGGCTTGCTGTGCGGCACGCGGCTGACGATGCCGCGGCCCTGGTACCGCGAGCAGCTGCAGCAGGCTCTGGCGGGCCCGGATGCCGGCGCACTGCGGGCCGCGCTGGAGGCACCGCAAGTCCCGGCCGGGCGCCTGCCGCTGCTCAGCGACTTGCGCGAAGCTGCAGCGCCCGCCCCAGGCGGCCTGGACTGGAACGAGCGTTTGACGCACCAGATCAGCCAGCACTGCGCCGCCTTCTTCGACACCACCCAGTCGCGCTGGCGGCTGGACACGGCGCCGGGCCTGTACGGCAGCTGGCGGCGGCAGCTTGGCGCCGATCGCGGCCTGCCGTGGCAGCGCGGACGGCGCTGGCTCGCCGCGCGGCTGCAGGCACTGCCGGACCAGCCCCAGGCGCTCATTGCCGCGGCGCTGGCGGCACTGCGCATCCCTGCGGCTGCCCGCGCGGCTTACCTCAGCGCGCTGCTGCTGAGCATCAACGGCTGGGCGGCCTGGTGTGCCGGGCTGCGCTGGCAGGCACGGCTGCACGGCGCGGAGGACACGCATCTCGTGCAGTTGCTGGCGGTGCGCCTGGCCTGGGAGCTGCTGCTGCTGGAAGACGCCCCGGCGGCGCTGCCGCTGGACGACTGGGCGCTGCGCTGGGCCGCGGTGGAACAGGACGCCGCGCGCCGTGCCGAGGCTGGCCGCGCCGCGTGGCAGCTGCAGGAAGCCCTGGAGACGGCCTACCAGCAAGGGCTGGGTGAAGGCTTGCTGGCGTCGAGGCCGGCCGAACCCGAGCCGGTGCCCTGCGCCGTGCAGGCGGTGTTCTGCATCGATGTGCGCTCGGAGCCGCTGCGGCGCGCGCTGGAGGCGGTGGCGCCCGCGGTGCGCACGCGCGGCTTCGCCGGCTTCTTCGGGCTGCCCATTGCCTACGCACCGCTGGGCAGCGACTTGATTCGCCCGCAACTGCCGGGGCTGCTGGCGCCTGCGCACGAGGTCGGGGAGCAGGTGGAGTCGCCCTCGCTGGCGCAGGCCTGGCGGCGCCGGCGCCAAGCGGTGCTGCAGTGGCGCCAGCGCTGGGCCGAGCTGCGGGGATCGCCTGCGTCGGCCTTCAGCTACGTCGAGTCCTGCGGGCTGCTGCATGGCGCTGCGCTGCTGGCCGACAGCCTGCCCTCCACGGCCGCGCCGCGGCGCTGGGAGCACACCGGGCTGTCGCGCGAAGCGCGGGAGGCTCGGCCGCGCCTGGCGCTGGTCGAGGACGACCCCGCCGCCGCCGCGCTGCTGGCGCGCAACGTCCTGCAGGCCATGGGGCTCACGCGCGGCTTCGCACCGCTGCTGCTGGTGACCGGGCATGGCAGCCAGAGCGTCAACAACGCGCATGCGGCCAGTCTGGATTGCGGCGCTTGCGGCGGGCAATCGGGCGAGGTCAACGCGCGGGTGCTGGCGGGGCTGCTCAACACGCGCAGCGTGCGCGAGCTGCTGCGCCTGCAGCACGGCATCGACTTGCCCGCCACCACCCACGTGCTGCCCGCGCTGCACAACACCACCACCGACGAGGTGAGCTTGCTGGACACCGACCTGGTGCCGCCGGCGCGGCAAGGCGAGCTGGCGGCGCTGCGCCGCTGGCTGGAGCAGGCTGGCCAGCTCGTGCGAGCCGAGCGCGCCTCGGCGCTGGGCCTGAAGGAACTGGTCCACGAGCCCGAGGCGCTGGCTCGGGCCCTGCGCCGGCGCGCCAACGACTGGGCGCAATTGCGGCCCGAGTGGGGCTTGGCCGGGAATGCCGCCTTCATCGCCGCACCGCGCGCGCGCAGCCGCCATCTGCGGCTGGACGGGCGCTGCTTCCTGCATGACTACGACTGGCGCGAGGATGGCGAGGGCCGCACGCTGGAGCTGATCATGACCGCGCCCATGGTGGTGGCGAACTGGATCAACCTGCAGTACCACGCCAGCACGGTGGACAACCACCGCTGGGGCAGTGGCAACAAGACGCTGCACAACGTGGTGGGCGGGCACATCGGCGTGTTCGAGGGCAACGGGGGCGACCTGCGCATCGGGCTGCCGCTGCAGAGCGTCCATGACGGGCAGCGCCTGCGCCACCAGCCGCTGCGGCTGAGCGTGTTCATCGAAGCGCCGCGCGCGGCCATCGACGCCGTGCTGGCACGCCATGCGGCGGTGCGCGACCTCGTGCAGCACGGCTGGCTGTACCTGTTGCGGCTGGCCCCCGAGGCGGGCCGTGTGGAGCGCTGGCGCGGTGGGCAGTGGCTCACCGTGTGCACGGCCACCTGAAGCAGTGATGCGGTGACGCGGTGAAACCCGTTCCGTGCGCATCCGCCTTCAAGCGCACCGTGCGCCGGCGCGATGTGCGCCTCTTGCTTGCTGGAGAACGCCATGGACATGCTTGAACCGCAGCGGGTGACGCCGCCCTTGCCCCGCCCCGCGCCCATGCCGCGCGCTGCGGCGCTCACGCACCTGCAGCGCCTGGAGGCCGAGGCCATCCACATCATGAGAGAGGTGGTCGCCGAGTGCGAGCACCCGGTGATGCTCTACAGCATCGGCAAGGACTCCACCGTCATGCTGCATTTGGCGATGAAGGCGTTCTACCCGGCCCCGCCGCCCTTCCCGCTGCTGCACATCGACTCGACCTGGGAGTTCCGCGAGATGTATGCGTTGCGCGACCAGGTGGCTGCGCGCTACGGCGTGCAGGTGCTGGTGCACCGCAACCCCGAGGCGCTGGCGCTCAATGTCAATCCCTTCGAGCACGGCAGCGAGGTGCACACAGACCTGTGGCGCACGCAGGGACTCAAGCAGGCGCTGCAGGCGCATGGCTTCGATGCCGCCTTCGGCGGCGGGCGGCGCGACGAGGAGAAGTCGCGCGCCAAGGAGCGCATCTTCTCGTTCCGCAGCGCCAGCCAGCGCTGGGACCTGAAGAACCAGCGTCCGGAGATCTGGCGGCTCTACAACGGACGCAAGCACCGGGGCGAGTCGATCCGCGTGTTCCCGATCAGCAACTGGACCGAGCTTGACGTCTGGCAGTACATCCACCTGGAGCGCATTCCGATCGTGCCGCTGTACCTGGCGGCCGAGCGGCCGGTGGTCGAGCGCGACGGCGTGCTGCTGATGGTGGACGACGAGCGTTTCCCGCTGCGGCGCGGCGAGGTGCCGCAGTTGCGCTCGGTGCGCTTCCGCACGCTGGGTTGCTATCCGCTGACCGGCGCGATGCTTTCCACCGCGCGCACGCTGCCGCAGGTGATCCAGGAAACGCTGCTGTGCCGGCACAGCGAGCGCCAGGGCCGTGTCATCGACCGCGACGGCACGGCCTCGATGGAGCGCAAGAAGCAGGAAGGCTACTTCTGAGCCCGGGCCGTGCCGGGCGCCGGCATCGTGACGGGTATCCTGCGCCCCTTCTAGATCCAGGGCAGCAGGAGCGTCGTGATGAGCAAGGGTGGAGCGTTGACCAAGGCGAAGGCCGCGAAGTTCTGGACCGTGGTCCAGGGCCATGTGAAGGGCCTGCAGGCGACGGCGCAGGCCCTGTCGGACCCCGCCACGCGCGACGCCGCGACCCAGCAGCTCTACGACCTGGCGCCCGTGCTGGGCAAGGCGGCGCAGCAGTTCAACAAGGAACTGGGCGTGGAGTTCAACCCGATCTCGCCGCCCGAAGGCAGCCTGCTGGAAATCCTCGTCACCTGCGACGGCAACGGCGCGGGCGCGGACGCGGTGCGCGAGTTGGTGGCCGCGGCGCCGGCGCTGCCGGCGGGGCTGAACGTGCGGGCGTTTCGGCCGCCAATGCCGCCGGAAGTGATCCAGGCCTCGGAAGTCGAGGTGGGCGGCAAGTCGGTGAAGCTGTCCGACATCCGCTACGCGGCGGCGCCGAGCGCGCAGCACGCCGGGCGCTACGACATCCAGTGCTTCGTGCCCTGGCAGGCGGTGGCGCCGCAGGACCGCGGCAGTCCGGGTTCTGTGATCGCGATGCTGGCGCTGGGCCAGGGCATCGGCGAGGAGCGGCTGCTGGAGAAGGTGGGCGAGGTGCGCATCGAGCTGACCTTCAAGCCCGCTGAGCAGGGTGTGCCGAGTTGGGAGCTGATCCCGGTGCTGGACCAGGCCGCGGCGGCCCGAGCCTGAGAAGAAGCTGCGGCTTCAGCCGCGGTGCCGGTAGCTGCGCACCAGCGGCCGGCCGTCGCGGCCCCGGGCGCGGCCTTCGCGCGGCCGCCAGCCCAGCTCGCCCAGCAGCTCGAAGACCTTGACGGCTTCGACCAGCCGCGTAGTTTCGACCACGTCCATCAGCGCGCCCTGCTCGTCCTCGATGCCGATGCGGATCGCTTGTGCCGTCGGGTCTGCGGGAGCGCGCCGGACCTGAAGATCGCCCAGGCGGCGGCGCAGCTCCATGCAGGCCGGGGAAGCGGGAGCATCGGGAATGGACTCGGGAAGGCGAAGCATTGGCGGGTGCGGTAGTGAATCAGGCCGCATCCAATGCAATACCGATGCCCGGAAGCCACGGGAAATCCCTTGATGGTAGGTAAATCTGCCTCAAAAAGCCTCAGGCTCCCCGAAGCAAGGGGGTGCCAAACCAGCTCCACAGTCCTGTCAGCAGGCGCATCCAGGTTTCGGCCAGGGTCTGGAAAGTGTCCCAGGGCGAGAACAGCGCCGGCGTGGCGGGCTCGGGCCGCTGCGTCTCCCGCAAGGGCCTGGGTGTCCAGGCGCTGTGCTGTTGCCCCAGCAGCACCAGGGCAAGCCGTTTTTCCATCGATGCACTCCTTCACTCAGCGTGGGCGCCCCACGCCGGGGCGGCTCAAGTCCGCCAGGGTAGCGCGATCGCCTGGCCGTCCGGCAACCGGGTGTCCACGGGCGTTGAGGCAAAGACAGCCAGCAGTTCCAGCGGTTCGCCGCCGGTGTTGACGAGCTGATGCGTGCCGCCGCGTGGAAGCGCCACGCTGCTGTCTGGGCCGAAGGCGAACACCTGGCCGTCGGCATGAGCCTCGCCGTGGCCGGACAGGCAGAACACCAGCTCGTCGCAATCATGGTTGTGCGGCGGCGTGGCTGCCCCCGGGGCCAGCGACTGCCGCCAGGCGCTGAGCTGGCTGAGCCCGTCGTCGCGGCCCGCCCAGGTAGCGTGCGCAATGCCAGGCAAAACGGTGGGAACGGGTTGCGGTTGGGCGAGGACGGTCATCGTGGTCTCCTGCGGAAGGATGCTGGCGGTGGACGGGTCCGCGGCGCCTCGGACGCAAGGCAGTGTCTTCTTGTGGACGGCACAACGGTATCCACGGCGGCAGCACGACACTGAGGACGTCTATTCCTTAATCGGGAGGCGTTTCATGCACGGATTGCAGCAATACGTTGCCTTTGCCGAAACCGCCCGCCACGGCAGTTTCGCGTCCGCGGCGCGGGCACTGGGCACGGTGCCTTCGACGCTGGCCAAGGCGGTGGCGCGGCTGGAGGCCGAGCTGGGCGTGAGGCTGTTCCACCGAACCACGCGGCAGGTGACGCTCACGCCCGATGGCGAACGCCTGTACGCGCACTGCCAGCGGCTGCTGGCCGAGGTGGAGGACTTGCGCGCCGAGGCTGCCGGCACGCGCATGGAACCCTCGGGCACGCTGCGCGTGAACCTGCCGATCTGCTACGGCAAGCAGGTGGTGATGCCGGTGCTGGCGCGGCTGGTGCAGCGGCATCCGGTGCTGCGCTTGGACGTGCGGCTGCAGGACGGCTTGGTGGACCTGGTGCAGGAAGGCATCGACTTGGCGGTGCGCGTGGGCCGGCTGGAGGACTCGTCGCTGGTGGCACGGCGCATCGATTGGCAGGTGCTGGTGCTGTGCGCCAGCCCGGCCTACCTGGCTGCGTGCGGTGTGCCGGGCGACGTGGCGGCACTGGCCGCGCACGCCGCCATCGCCTTTCGCATGCCCAGCACCGGGCGGTCCCGGCCCTGGCAGTTCCGCGAAGGCGAGCGCATGGTGGAGATGGCACCGCCGCAGGTGGTTGGTATGCGCGCGGTAATCACACGTCCCGCACGGTGGAGAGTATCGGGTCGCCGGTCTATGGAGGCTGGTCCTCTTTCCAGCCTTGGCACGTCAAGTGGGCGCGCAGCTGATGTAGATGGCCGAAGGGG
>JAEYPG010000089.1 GCA_023410975.1 Pseudomonadota bacterium | reverse complement strand
GCTTCGCGCACGCCCTGTACGAGAAGCTCAAGTCCGTTGCCTACCGCGGCTCGCCCACCGAGTGGCTGACGCTGCAGGAGGCGCGCGCCTGGCTGGATGCCAAGGACTCGAAGTACATGGACGAGTTCAAGGAGTTCCGCCGCGTCGCCCTGGGGGTCGCCGTGCAGCAGATCAACGAGTTGTCCGACCTGTACGTCGAGTACGAAACGAAGAACGTCCCGGGCTCCAAGAAGATTTCGCACATCCGCTTCGTCTTCCGGGAGCAGGAAGGGGCGATGGTGGTGCAGTCGATGCACCAGACGGAAGCCCGCAAGACCATCTACGACACCCTGCGCGGCGAGTTCGGCATCGGCGCCGTCGATTTCCAGGCCATCACGGCGAACTCCGACAAGTACACGCCCGAGCGGCTGCAGGCCGCCATCGACTTCGTGCGCCACCGCATGACCAACCATGGCCGCGGCAAGAAGGTCCAGTTCCCGGGCCGGCTGTTCATGAAAGCGCTGGAAGAGGGCTGGACCGTGCCGACGGCGGAACTGGCCGCAGACGCGGTCGTGAAGCCGTCTCCTGCCGCCACCCCGAAGCCCCCTCGTGCTGTCGCCAAGCGCGCGAGCAGCGAGGACGGCCCGCAGACCGAGGCACTGCGCCGCGAGTTCGAGCTCGCCGGCGAGGAAGGCTTCAGGCAGTACCTGAAGTGCGACGCCAGGCAGCGCGGTGAGCTATGGGCTTCCTTCGCGCGCACGGCCCACTTCAGGGTGCTGCGCGCGCAGCTCCAGCTCGACAAGGGCCAGGTGCCCTACGAGCAGCTCGTGACCAGCGAGCGGCTGCGGCAGTCCTTTGGCAAGCACGTGCTCGACGCGCAGAAGAAGGCGGCGAAGAAGCCGGGCGCATCCACGCAAGCCGAATTGGGGCTGGACTGAAGCCGTGCGCGGCCCTCTGCTGCAAGGACTCCGGGAAGCCGTGGCTGACGCCAAGCGCGTGCACAGTGCGGCGAGCGCCGCGTGGGGGTAACGCGCGCCGCCACAGGTGACGGCGAGCTTGGTCGGCGTGTGCGCCTGGCGCTGCGCCGCAGCAGCCCGCTCAGCCTCTGTCGATGGACCTCAAGCAACAACCACATGTTCGCGGACAAGCCTTTAACCCTACAGTTGTAATTATGGGTATTGCTTTGTGCGCATAGTCGGCGACGATTCGTCGCCTGGAGAGCAGCCATGGCAAGCACTACCCACGAGGACAGGACGTCTCACGCGTAGCGGGAAACAGCCCAATGGCCTGCTCGGCTGAAGGAGCTGACCGACATGATTGCTCCCCGGTTCGCACGCCAGGAGGCGCGCGTGCATGCCAATGCATATCTGCGCGGGCTGCTCAGTCCTGAGCAGCGCAAGAACGGCTGGCAGTTGGCCGAGGCCGTAGGCGACCCCACGCTGACGGCCATCCAGCATCTGCTCGGCCGTGCGGTCTGGGATGCCGATAGGGTGCGGGACGACTTGCGAGAGTACGTAGTCGAACACCTGGGACAGCGTGATGCCGTGTTGGTGGTGGACGAGACGGGCTTCCTGAAGAAAGGCGAGCATTCCGTGGGTGTGCAGCGCCAGTACACCGGGACGGCTGGGCGTATCGAGAACTCTCAGGTCGGCGTGTTCCTCGCGTACGCCACTGATGGGGACTGCGCGTTCCTCGACCGTGAGCTCTACCTGCCCGACAGCTGGATCTGCGACCGAACCCGCTGCGACAAGGTCGGTGTCCCGGCTGAGCGGAACTTCGCCACCAAGCCTGAGCTCGCACGCCGCATGATTGAGTGTGCGCTGGAGGTCGACGTGCCGTTCTTGTGGGTCACGGGCGACGAGGTGTAAGGCGACGACCGCAATTTGCGGATTTGGCTGGAGGAAAACGAGCAGCCCTATGTGATGGCCGTCAGCTAGAACCAGTACCTGCGGCGCGAGAACGCGCGCAGCCAGCACGCGGCCACGGCCGCCAAGGAGATCCAACCGTCGCAATGGCAGCCGCTGTCGGCTGGCGACGGCACCAAGGGACCACGCCTATACGACTGGACGTGGATGCCCATGCTGAGCTGGTGGCGGCGCATGCAGCGCGGCATGCTGGTAAGAAGAGGCGTGAGCGACGAAACCGATGTGGAGTACTACGCCGTCTATGCGCCGTTGCACACGCCACTGGAGGTGCTGGCCCGGGTGGCAGGGCGGCGCTGGGCCATTGAAGAGGGGTTTGAGACGGCAAGACAACTCGTTGGGTTGGACCAGTACGAGGTACGTTCATGGAGTGGCTGGTACCGCCACATCACGTTGGCATTGCTGGCTCACGCGTGCCTGAGCGTGATGCGTGCGTACGCAATCGAACTGGATATCGAAAAAAGGGGGACCAAACGGAGGGAGCCCTCTTCGCTGCAGGCCTTCAAGGCCCGCAGGAACTGTTGCCATTGACTGTTCCGGAAGTACAACGGCTATTGCTTGCTCTCGTCTGGCCTCGGTGGCCTATGCCGGAGCATCTGCTGGCATGGTCGTATTGGCATCGGCGTCGCCAAGCCTGCGCAAATGCAGGCCAACGCCGGCGCGCACTTTTGCAGCAACTACAACTGTAGGGCTACGGGCCACGCGACTGACGCTCGTGCGCATCGGATCGGTGACGCACAACCTCAACCACGAGCAGCGCTTCTTTGCGCTGGATTTCAGACTGCAGGGCACGGCGCTGCATACCCAGCTGCCCGCCGATGCCAACCGGTTGCTGCCAAGCTACTGGCCGTTGTTCATGTCGATGAGCAGGGAGTGCCGTCCATGGGCCACCCGGTGCTGGTCATCAGCCCAGCCATGGCGGGGTGATGTCATGCTGATCGAAGTGCTTGCGACGAAAACAACCTGAAGGGAAACCTCTGAGATATTGAATTCCAGGCAAAGGACGACAGCGGGTGCATGTGCACATGCATATTGCTTCGTTCAAGACCATGAAGAACCGGGATAGCGTGGCTACTCCGCGACAAGCCCGGGGACCCGAACTCTGCTTTCCAAAGTCCCCGAGCTCTTACCTCAGGAGGAATCGCATGAGTCTGCGCATCAACGATCTTGCCCCGGATTTCAGCGCTCAGACCACACAGGGACCGATCCGCTTCCACGACTGGATCGGCACAGGCTGGGCTGTGCTGTTTTCGCATCCCAAGGACTTCACGCCGGTGTGCACCACGGAGCTGGGCTACATGGCCAAAATCGAGCCCGAATTTGCACGCCGCGACGCCAAGCTCATCGGGCTGTCCATCGATCCGGTTGACCAGCACGAGCGCTGGGTTGAGGACATTGAGGAGACACAAGGCCATCGTCCCAACTGCCCGATCATCGGCGACACCGACCTGCAAGTCGCCAAGCTCTACGACATGCTGCCCGCTGAGGAGCTGGGCACCTCGCAAGGCCGCACGGCCGCCGCCAACGCCACGGTGCGTTCGGTATTCCTGATCGGCCCGGACAAGCGCATCAAGATGACGCTGACCTACCCCATGACGACCGGGCGCAATTTCGACGAGATCCTGCGCGTGCTCGACTCGGTCCAGCTCACAGCCCAGCACAAGGTAGCCACGCCGGCAAACTGGCAGCCCGGCGAGGACGTGATCATCGCTGCCTCGGTCAGCGATCAGGACGCCCAGCGACTCTTCCCAGCGGGCTGGAAAACCATAAAGCCTTACCTGCGCATTGTCCCGCAGCCGAAGTCCGTATCGTGACGTATGCGCGCGGTAATCACACGTCCCGCACGGTGGAGAGTATCGGGTCGCCGGTCTATGGAGGCTGGTCCTCTTTCCAGCCTTGGCACGTCAAGTGGGCGCGCAGCTGATGTAGATGGCCGAAGGGG
>JAEYPG010000155.1 GCA_023410975.1 Pseudomonadota bacterium | reverse complement strand
CGTCGCCGCCCAGGAGCTTGGCCTGCACGCCCAGCGACACCATCTGGCGCAGCATCGGGCCGCCCTGCGCGGAGTAGCCGCCGAAGAACACGGCATCGGGCTTGGCGCTGCGGATGGAGGTCAGGATGGGCGTGAAGTCCGTGGCCTTGTCGGTCGTGAACTCCTGCTTGACGACGTTCAGGCCCTGGCGCTTGGCCTCGGCCATGAACTCCTGCACCAGGCCCTGGCCGTAGGCGCTGCGGTCGTCCACCACGGCCACGTTCTTGATCTTCATCTCCTTGGCGGCGTAGACCGCCATGGCCGCGCCCAGCTGCACGTCGTTGACGCCAATGCGGAACAGGCGCGGGTAGCCCAGCTCGGTGAGCTTCGGGTTGGAGCCCACGGTGAGCATCACCATGCCGGCCTCGTTGTAGACGCGCCCGGCGGGGATGGAGACGCCGGAGTTGTACGGGCCGACCACGAACTTCACCTTGCTGTCGGCGAGCTTCTGCGCCACGGCCACGCCCTGGCGCGGGTCGGCGGCGTCGTCCTCGGCCACGACCTCGAAGGTCACCTTCTGGCCGCCGACCTGCACGCCCTTGGCGTTGAGCTCCTTGACGGCCAGCAGCAGGCCGTCGCGGTTGTCAGCGCCGTAGGCCGACTGCGGGCCCGACAGCGGGCTGCTGAAGCCGAGCTTGACGACTTCCTGGGCCTGCGCGGCGAAGGAGGCGGCAGCCAGGGCGACGGGCAGGAACGCGGAGACGAAGTGGCGCGGGCGGAGGGTGAAAAGCTTCATGGGAAAGGCTCTTGGTTGAGTTTTGAACCAGGCCGGGGAGGGCCCGGCCGGACGGCTTGGAAAGGAAAGCAGGAACAGGCGCTTCAGGGATAGAGGCCGCGCTCCTCGCGCGCGCTGAGGATGCGTTCGCAGGCCACCGCGAAGGTCGCGGTGCGCAGCGTGATGCGGTGCTTGTCGGCCGTCTGCCAGATGTGACGCAGCGAGTCGGTCATGATCTTGTCCAGGCGCACGTTGATCTCCTCTTCCGTCCAGAAGAAGCTGGAGAAGTCCTGCACCCACTCGAAGTAGCTCACCGTCACGCCGCCGGCGTTGCAGATGACGTCGGGCACCACCAGGACGCCGCGCTCCTGCAGCACGTCGTCGCCTTCGGGCAGCGTGGGGCCGTTGGCGCCTTCGAGCACCAGCTTGGCCTTGATGCGCCGCGCCCGGGTGCTGTCGATCTGCCCTTCCAGCGCGGCCGGGATGAGGATGTCGCACTCGACGTCCCAGAAGCTCTCGCCGTCCACGGCCTCGGCGCCCTGGAAGCCGCGCACGCCGCCATGGCGCACGACGTGTTCACTCAGCCGGGCCACGTCCATCCCGGCGCCGTTGAAGACGGTGCCGCTGTGGTCCTGCACCGCCACCACGCGCGCGCCGGCCTCGACGAACAGCTGCGCCGCCACCGAGCCCACGTTGCCGAAACCCTGCACCGCCACGCGCGCGCCGTCCAGCGGCAACTTGATGCGCCGCGCGGCCTCGCGCCCGGTGACGAAGACGCCGCGGCCCGTGGCTTTCACCCGGCCCAGCGAGCCGCCGAGGTGGATCGGCTTGCCGGTGACCACGCCGGTGGCGGTGGCGCCGGTGTTCATGGAGTAGGTGTCCATCATCCAGGCCATGACCTGGGCGTTGGTGTTGACGTCCGGCGCCGGGATGTCGCGCTGCGGGCCGATGATCAGCCCGATCTCGCTGGTGTAGCGCCGCGTCATGCGCTCCAGCTCCTTGACCGAGAGCTGCGACGGATCGACCCGGATGCCGCCCTTGGCGCCGCCGAAGGGCAGGCCCACGCCGGCGGTCTTGACCGTCATCCAGGCCGACAGCGCCATCACCTCGTCCAGCGTCACGTCCGGGTGGAAGCGGATGCCGCCCTTGCCAGGGCCGCGGCTGAGGTTGTGCTGCACGCGGTAGCCCTCGAAGTGCCGCACGCTGCCGTCGTCCATCTCGATGGGCACGTCCACGATCAGCACGCGCTTGGGCCGCTTGAGCGTGTCCAGCCACTTCGACAGGTGCCCCAGGTAGGGCGCGACGCGGTCCACCTGCGCGATGTAGGTGGCCCACGGACTGTGCGGGTCGCGGTTGGCGAAGGACAGCGGAGTCGAGGTCTCGTGGGACATGGCGTTTCGACCGGCGACCAGGCCGGCGGGCTGTGACAAGACGGTGGCGGGGCGCTGAGGCCCCGGTGCAGCAAGGCGTCCGGGTGATGGCGCCCTGCCCTGCGACGACGGAACACCGCGCCTTTGGGCGCGGTGTCAGCGAGTCGGCCCGCTGCGGGCCACCGCCGGATCGCGCGCGGTGCAAGCAGCCGGGAAGGTCATGCGAGGTGCTGGAGGGTTCAGTGATCTCAGGTCTGTCGTATCGGAAATATCGTATACGGTAGACGCATGTTCTGTGCCTAGGTGCAAACCATTAGATGCACCACCCCGATGCGATCTGGAGGGATTGCCGGCGCCAGAACGGTGAATGGCGGCCAGCCGTTGCGCCGAAATGGTGCGTGGTTGCTTTCGCACGCATTCCTGCGCGCCAGGGAATTTCGTATACGCTTTGCCCGTAACTCTTGCCCCGAGGTGAACCCCGTGCCCCTTCAATTGCCCAACGCCCCGAACCTGGGCCAGTCGCCCACGAATTCGGAGGTGATCGCGCAGCACCTGCGCAGCGCCATCGTCACGGGGCAGTTGCACGAGGGCGAGCCGATTCGTCAGGACGAGGTGGCCGCGCTGTTCAAGGTCAGCAAGATTCCCGTGCGCGAGGCGCTCAAGCACCTGGAGGCCGAAGGGCTGGTGGCTTTCCAGCGCAACCGCGGCGCGGTGGTGCACAGCC
Source organism: Pseudomonadota bacterium (assembly GCA_023410975.1). Lineage (GTDB taxonomy): Bacteria > Pseudomonadota > Gammaproteobacteria > Burkholderiales > Burkholderiaceae_C > Azohydromonas. The sequence goes on along the minus strand of JAEYPG010000155.1, from coordinate 313 downwards.
TGTCGGAGTCCGAGATCGTGCAGGTCTACGAGATCCGGTCGATGCTGGAATCGAACGCGATCCGGCTGTCCGTGCCCAACATGACGCCGGCCACTTTCAAGCGCGCGCAGCGTCTGCGCGACGACTTCTCGCGCGAGCAGGACCCCTTCCGCTGGGCCCAGCTGCACTGGGCCTTCCACTCCTGCCTGTACGAGGACGCCAAGCGGCCGATGCTGCTGAACCTGATCCAGTCGATCAACAACCGCACCGAGCGCTACCTGCACATCCAGCTCCAGGGCGAAGGCCGCCAGACGGCCGACACCGAGCATCAGGC
>JAEYPG010000741.1 GCA_023410975.1 Pseudomonadota bacterium | reverse complement strand
CATGGTCGGTCCTCAGTTCACCGACATGGTCACGCAGATCGCCGGCGGCCAGTCGATCATCCTGACGGCCATCCAGCAGGGTGGTCAGCTCAAGGACATGTTCGGTGGCATCGGCGGGGCTGCATCGGCCCTGGGCCGCTTCCTGCTGACCTTGCTCAATCCGCTCACCGTCACCGCCGCCGTGGCGGGTGGGCTGGCCTATGCCTTCTACACGGGCCGCGAGGAGAGCAAGGCCCTGGCGAAAGCGCTGGCCTTGACCGGCAACGCCGCCGGTGTGACGGAAGGCCAGTTCAACGCCATGGCCGACGGCATCGCACGAGCTGCGAACTCAACCATCGGCAGTTCCCGCGAAGCGCTGCAGCAGCTCGTGGCCGACGGCAAGCTCAGCAGCAATGCGCTGAGCGCCGCGGGCACGGCTGTGCAGCGCTGGGCGGCAGTGACTGGCGAGGCCTCCGCCGAGGTTGCGAAGGACTTCTCGACGGCGCTCAAGGACCCAGCCGCCTGGGCCGAGGCCATGAATGAGAAGGTGCGCTTTCTCACTGCGGATCTGTACCGTCAGATGCGCGCGCTGCAGGACGTGGGGCAGAACAGCAAGGCGGCAGAGCTGGCATTCCAGGCGCTGGATTCCAAGCTCATCACCATCACTCAGAACGTCGGCTATCTGGAACGGGCCTGGTCGCAGCTGAAGCAGCTTGGCTCCATCACGCTGGACATCGCGCTGAAGTGGGGACGGAACGGCACGCCTGAAGATCAGCTTGCGCAGGCGACGAAACGCCTGGAAGAGCTTCAAGGCCCTAACCCCTGGAAGAACTCAGGATTGGTTGAGGCGACCAAGGCAGCGATTGGCGGCGATGACTACTTGAAGCAGCGCATTGCTGAGCAAGAGGCGCTGGTGGCAAGCCTGCAGGAGGCGGCCCGGCTGAACGACCACGCGACCCAGACGCAACGTGAGCAGACGGCACTGCAGGCGAAGCAGCTGACGTGGGCCAAGCGTGTCGAAGAGTCCAAAGTTCAGCAGCTCAAGCTTGCCGAGGCTCTCGCGCTCGCGAATGCCCAGGCAGACGCAGCTGGTGCCACGCCGGAAGATCGCGCCCAGGTCCTTGCGGCCATCCGGCAACAGTACGCCGGCGTGATCGACGCAGAGCGGGCGCTGGCCAACGCCAGGCTCAACGCACAGCTTGCCGGTGCCAAGCGGTTGGAAGAGGCGACAGCAGCCGGCATCACGCGCTCCACCGAGATGCTGGAGGCGCAGCGCAACGCTGGCGTGGTCACAGAGCAGCAGTACTACGAAACGCGGCGCCTGCTTGCTCAGCAGGACGGGGCCAACCAGCTCGCCGCTCTGGAGGCGGAGCGGGCCAACATCCAGGGGCAGCAGCTCATCGCCAAGGATGCGCAGGAGCTGGCTCGCCAACGCGTCGAGCAGGCCACACAGGTTGCGGCCGTCGAGGCCCGCATCGCTACGGTGCGGGCGTCCACGCTCTCCAAAGTGCAGCTGCTGGACCTGCAAGAGCAGTCCGCCCTCAAGCAGCGCTCTCTGGCGTTTGAGTCGGCTCGGCTCGCGCAGGAGGAGTACCTGGCCAGCCTGCAGCGCTCGCAGCAGATCGAGCTGGCCAGCGCCGGCATCGGCGCTGCGGCGCGGCAGCGGCTGCAGGGCGAGCAGCAGATCCGCGACCGTTACCTGCAGCAGCGGCAGCAGACGGAGGCGCAGCGCCTGCAGTCGATGTTTGCCGACACCTTCGACGAACGGGCCCGAAACCAGTACGAAGCGCAGCTGCAGCTCATCGAGCAGTTCCAGGGCAAGGCCTTGGCCAGCTACTCGCAGTACTACGCCCAGCGCCTGGAGCAGGAGCGCGACTGGAGCCTGGGCGCGGCCGAGGCGTTCAACGACTACCTGGATACGGTGCGCAACACGTCCAAGCAGACGCAGGACCTGTTCGCCAATGCAACGAAGGGCATGGAAGACGCGCTGGTCGGCTTCGTGACCAAGGGCAAGCTCGACTTCCGCAGCCTAGCCGACTCGATCATTGCCGACTTGGTGCGCATGCAGATCCGCCAGAGCATCACGGGCCCGCTGGCCGGCTGGATGAACGGCCTGCTGCCGTTCAGCTCCAACCCGGTGCCGATCGGTGGTGACGCCATGGGCTACGGCATCACCACGGGTGGCATGAGCTTGGTGGAGCTGGGCCTGGGAGCTGGTCGCGCCATCGGTGGCCCCGTCTCGGCTGGCAGCGTGTACCGCATCAACGAAGGTGGTGATCCCGAGGTCGCCACCTTCGGCGGCCGCGACTACCTGCTCACCGGCGGAGAGTCCGGCACCGTGCGGCCGGCATCGGACAACGCCGGCGGCGTCACCGTCCATGCAACCTACAACATCGGCTCCAACGTCAGCCGCGCAGACGTCATCGCCGCCGTCGCGGCCGGCAACGCGCAGCTGAAGGCCGAGATCCTGCGGTCCCGCAACCGCGGCGGAGCGTTTGCCTCATGACGACCTATGCCTGGCCAAACTGGTTGCGGCCCAGCGCCTGCACGCTGTCGCTGCAGCCCAACCTGCGCCGTTTCGAGAGCCCGTTTTCGCGCGCGGTGCAGACGGTGGATTTGCTCGGTGAGCGATGGCGCATGACCGTCGCCGTGCCGCCGCGCATGGACGTCGCCAGCGGTGCGCTGGAGGCTTTCTTGCACGGCCTACGTGGCGTCCACACCGTTGCGGCCTGGCACTTCGCGCGCGAGGTGCCGACGGGCACGCTCCGCGGTGCGCCCGTGGCCACGGCGGTGGTCCAGGGCGACAGCTCGATCACGCTGATCGCTGCGCCAGGCGCCACGCTGCGCGCAGGCGATCTGTTCGGCCTCGGCGGCATGTTGTTCATGACCCGCGACGACGCTGTCGCGGGCGCCGATGGCCGCCTCTACGTCAACACGGTCAACCGCGCCAGGCGTGCAGTCGCCTCGGGCGGCGCGGTGACCTGGTATCGACCGACGGCGACGTTCCGCGTCCTGGATGACGCCGTGCCCATCTCGCACCTGCCGGGCCACGCCGATGGCCTGCAGCTCGATCTCATGGAGACCTGGTGATGCGAAGCCTTTCACCTACCGTCACCGCAGCCCTCGCCGGCGGCGTCGTCAACCTCGTGCAGCTGGTCGAGATGCAGCTCACCGCGCCGCTGCGCCTCAACAGCTCCGGCTGGGATCTGGAGTGGGCAGGGGACACATGGACCGGCGTCGCCGGTGTCGGCCGCATCGATGCCGTGGACGACACGCCGGGCGAGCTGAAGGGGCTGCGCTTCGAGCTGTCCGGTGTGCCCAGCAGCATGCTGTCCCTGGCGTTGCAGGAGCCGGTGCAGGGCAAGGCCGTCAACGTCTACACCGCGATCCTGGATGCCGACTGCCGCGTGCTTGACGCCGTGCTGGAGTGGGCGGGCCGCATGGACGTGATGGCGATCGCCGAGGACGGTGAGCGCGCAACCGTCACCGTCACTGCTGAGCACGTAGGCCTGGACCTGCTGAGGCCCGCCGGCGTGAACTTCTCGAACCAAGATCAGCAGCGCCTGCACGCGGGCGACAAGTTCTTCGAGTACGTCGTTGACCAGGCCGATCAACAGATCGTCTGGCCTGCATCCAGCTTCTTCCGCCAGTAAATCCCATGGACATCATCACCACCGCGCCGGCGCCATGCCAGCGCGCGCAGGCCTACGCCCGTTTTCTGGCGCAGGCTGCCGACAGGCCTTTCGAGTGGGGCGTTTGGGACTGCGTGCGCTTCGCTGCGGCTGCCGTGCACGCCTTGACTGGCGTCGACCACTTGGCGGGCCTGACGTGGGCCAGCCAGACCGAGGCGCTACGCATGCTGCGCGACCTGGGCGGCTTGCGTGCGGCTGTGTCCGGAGTCCTGGGCGAGCCGATCGCTGCCGGTCTTGCCCGCGCGGGCGACGTGGTCCTGGCGGTCGATCCACATGCCGACGACGGGCGCGAGCTGCTGGCCATCTGCCACGGACCCTACCTGATTGCCGCCGGCGCTGCCGGCATGACCGTCCTGCCGCTCAGTGCAGGCGTCTGCACTTGGAGGTGCAATCATGGCTGAAGCAGTCGGCGCGGCCGTCTACTACATCGGTGGCGTGCTCGGCAGCTCCGCCGCGACCGCCAGCGTGGGTGCGGCGCTGATGACCTATTCAACGGCCATTGGCTACGGCATTGCCATCGCCGGCACTGTGGCCATGGCCAGTCATCAGCAGTCGCGCGCGCGCCGCAAGGCGCGTGATGCCTACAACTCCTCGCTCAGCGACCGCATGCTCACCGTGCGCTCGGCGATTGCGCCGTCGCGCATCGTCCTGGGCCGGTGCCGTGTCGGTTCACAGATGGCGTACATCGCCTCCACGGGGCAGAACCTCGGCAAGCTGGTGATGGTGCTCGCGCTGGCGGGGCACGAGATCGATGCCGTCGAGCAGGTCTATTTCAACGACTCGCCCGTCACGCTCGATGCCGACGGCTACGTGCTCGACAGCACATGGCGCAAATCCGACCATGCGAACGGGTTCACCCAGGTCGAGCTGGTGGATGGCCAAGGCTCCGTGGTGCTGCCGCATGAGCCGATCACCGATGGCACCTTTGTCAGCACCGACCAGGGCGCGCTCCTCCCGTTCACCGTGTCTGGCGGTGTCCTCAGCGTCAACGATCCGGGTGGCTTCACCGGGATCGGGCTGGTCAACTACCAGTACAACAACCCAGGGCCGCCGCGTGCGCGCGTCATCGCGCACCTCGGCGCAGCGGGTCAGGTCGTTGACCCGCTCATCCAGTCGCTGCTGCCAACGGCGTGGACCGCTGAGCACCGTGGGGAGGGCATCGCGTACTTGGCGGTTGTGCTGGAGTACGACGCGGACGTGTTCCAGTCGGGCATTCCGTCGGTCACTGCTGTCGTGCGTGGCGCCAAGTGCTACGACCCGCGAACCGGCACGACCGCATGGACGGAAAACCCGGCCCTGCTACTGCGCCACTACGCCGGCAGCCCGCTCGGGGGGCGCATGACCGAGGCCCAACTCGCGGCCAGCGACGCGCAGATCATCGCCGCCGCAAACGTGTGCGACACCCCGGCGACATATGCAGTTGACGGGGTGTCTCAAGTTGGCCCCCTCTACACCGCAGGGCTCATGGCGACAACGGAACAGCAGCCGTGGGAGGTGATGCAGCAGATTGCTGAAGCGATGGCTGGGAGGCTGGCGTTCGCGGGCAACCGCCTGCTCGTGCGAGCCGGCGCCTACGTCGCCCCGGTGCTGAGCTTGACCGACGACGACTTCGCCAGCGGCGGCATCTCTGTGCAGCCGCGCATGCCGCGAGAGCAGCTTTTCAACGTTGTCACCGGCAGGACCACCTCGGACGCTGCCGACTGGCAAGTGGTCGACATGCCCAGGGTGGAGGCCGGTGCCTGGATCACGGACGACGGGGCAGAGCTGGCCATGGACGTGGAGTACGCCGCTGTCACCAGCACCTGGCGCGCGCAGCAGCTCGCCGCGGTTGCGCTGCGCCGGGTGCGCCAGGGCCTCACGATCACCGCCGCGTTCCAGCTGTCGGCATACCGGATCGAGTTGTTCGACACCGTTTCGCTCACATGCACTCGATACGGCTGGGTCGGGAAGGTGTTCGAGGTCCTCGGTCGGCGCTGGACGTTGGAAGGGGGCATCGAGCTGACGCTGCGCGAGACCGATGCGAGCGTCTATGCCGTCGGCCTGTCCTTTGACGCGGCGGACCCCGCGCCGAACACGCTGCTGCCCGGGCCGTGGAGCGTTCCCGATGTCGGGCCGCTCACCGTTACCAGCGGCACGGAAGCGCTCACCGACGACAGCATCATCACGCGCACCCGTGTGCAGTGGCCGGCGGTGCTGGATGAGGGTGTGCGCGCCGGCGGCCGCATCGAAGTGCAATACGCGGTGTCTGGCCAAGTCACCAGGCTTGACTGGGCGACCGTTAGCGAGTCCGGCGACGCCACGGAAACCGTGATCACGGGCCTGCTTTCCGGCTTCAGCTACTTCTTCCGTGCCCGGGCCAGCAATGGCGTCACGCGCGGCCGCTGGAGTGTGCAGGCCTGGCACGAAGTTGCTGGTCCTCCGATCCCGCCGGCCATCGTTGGCTTCCTCAGCGCGGATGCCATCGTGCTGTCTGCCGACGCTACTGGTGTCGTCAGCAGCTACGGCGGCGCCGTCACGACGATGCGCGTCATCAGCTCCGGCATCGATGACACCGAGAACTGGAGCATCACCCGCGCCGATGGCTTGGGCGTGAGCTCGGCGCTGGCCGGTGCGACCGT
>JAEYPG010000700.1 GCA_023410975.1 Pseudomonadota bacterium | reverse complement strand
GCCATGGCGTTGCGCAGCGAGGTGCCGGGCAGCAGCAGCACGAAGGCCGTTCCGTGGCGGCCGGCGATGTCGTGGCCGCGCAGCGTGGCGTGCACGCCGTGCGCCACCAGGCGCTCGCGGGCACGCGAGCGGGACGGGTCCAAATCAGCGCGGCCGGCGGGGTGGATGTCGAACAGCAGCACCGCCGAGGCGCGCATCTCGCGCCGCAGCACCCGCCGCGCCAGCACGTCGAAATGCGCGCTGCCCGGGTCCAGCAGCTCGCTGCGGCCCAGCAGGCGCAGCCGCCGGCGCGATTCTCGCAACGCGTTCTCGGCGCGCTCCTGGGCCAGCAGCGGCGCCACGCCGCTGGCGGCCACCGCCAGCAGTGCGTTGAGCAGCAGCGCGGCTGGCGTGGCCCAGGCCTGTCCGCGCAGCGAGAGCCAGGCCGCCAGGGCCTGCAGCAGCGCCCCGCAGCCCAGGGTCAGCGCCGAGATGCGCAGCGCGGTGCTGAGGCGGTGCGCCTGCGCGCGTCCCAGCAGCGTGCCCACGCAGGCCTGCACCACGGACGACAGCAGGGCCGCGTGCGCGTCGCGCTGGGTATCGTCCTGCAGCTCCAGGCCCAGCGCCCACAGTGCGGCCAGACCGGCCAGCAGGGCGTCGGCGCTGGCGTTGCCGGGCAGGCGCCAGCGTGCCTCGAAGCGGCGCAGGCCCTGCAGGGCGGCCAGCGGCCACAGGGCCAGCAGCCATACGCCCAGCCCACGCAGCAGCGGGAAGTTGGCGCCGGCGAGCTGCAGCCCCGTGCCCGCGGCAGCCAGTGCGGGGGCCGCGACCCAGCCCCAGTGGCCGCGCGGGACGGTACGCAGCAGGCCCCAGAGCGCCAGCAATAGCGCCACGCCGGCGGTGAGCACCAGATCGGCCAGCAGCAGTGTGGGAAGGTCAGGTTGCATCGTCAGCCTTGCGCCGGCCACACGCGCCTCAAGCCCGGCCAGCCTGCGACTGTCCCCAGCGCCGGCCTGTCGCGTGCAACCGCGTGCATCGCCGCGAGGTTCCGGCTGACGCATGGATACAGCAGCCTCCGTTGCTAGGGGGGTTGGGTACCATCGCCCCGCTTTCAACACGCAGGGGTTCTCTCCATGGCCATGGACGTCGTCGATTACGAGATCAAGGGCTCGGAAATGCAGTTCGTCGAGATCGAGCTGGATCCGGGCGAAGCCGCGGTGGGCGAGGCCGGCAGCCTGATGTTCATGGACGGCGGCATCGCCATGGACACCGTCTTCGGCGACGGCGCGCGCCAGGGCGGGGGCGGGCTGTTCGGCAAGCTGCTGGGCGCGGGCAAGCGGCTCATCACGGGCGAGTCGCTGTTCACCACGGTCTACACCAACCAGGCGCACGGCAAGCAGCGCGTGGCCTTCGCCGCGCCGTACCCCGGCAAGATCCTGCCGATGGACCTGCGCCAGCTCGGCGGCACGCTGATCTGCCAGAAGGACGCGTTCCTGTGCGCCGCGCGCGGCGTCTCGCTGGGCGTGTACCTGCAGCAGAAGCTCTCGGTGGGCTTCTTCGGCGGCGAGGGCTTCATCATGCAGCGCCTGGACGGCGACGGCCTGGCCTTCGTGCACGCCGGCGGCACCGTGGTGCGGCGCGAGCTGCAGCCCGGGCAGACGCTGCTCATCGACACCGGCTGCGTGGTGGCGATGACGCCCAACGTGAACTTCGAGATCCAGTACGTCGGCAAGATCAAGACGGCGCTGTTCGGCGGCGAGGGGCTGTTCTTCGCGCGCGTCACCGGCCCGGGCACGGTGTGGCTGCAGAGCCTGCCCTTCTCGCGCCTGGCCTCGCGCGTGTTTGCCGCGGCGCCGCAGACCGGCGGCGGCGGGCGCGACGAGGGTTCGATCCTGCCCATGGCCGCCGGCGCTGGCCTGCTTGGCGGCCTCTTCGGCGGCGGCGGTGGCGACGATGACTGACGCCTTTGCGGGCCCGGCGGGCCGCACCGCGACGTGCCTTGCGTCAGCGTGACAGAGGTCAACTTTTGAACATCCCGCCACGGCGCCGGGCAGGGGGCGCGTGACTACACTGGCGCCCCGCAAAAGGTGGTGATCCATGAAGTTGTTGACGAAGGTGGCGCGCGCTGGCGCCGGTGTGTTTTTCCTGGCGGCCGCGTCGTGGGCCGCGGCGCAGGCGGGCGCCCCGGCGGCGCCGCTGCCGCCGGTGTTCGTACTGAATTCGCAGGACGCCAACGTCAGCGTCCTGGACCGCGCCACCATGCAGCCCAAGGCGCTCATTCCCACCGGCAAGGAGCCGCACCACCTGTACCTGACGCCGGACGAGAAGTCGGTGATCGTGGCCAATGCGCTGGCCGACTCGCTGACCTTCATCGACCCCAGGACGGCGCAGGTGCAGCGCACGGTCACCGGCATCTCCGATCCCTACCACCTGCGCTTCTCGCCCGACATGAAGTGGTTCGTGACCGCGGCCAACCGGCTCGACCACATCGACATCTACCGCTGGGACCCGGCCAACCAGGCCCAGCCGCTGCAGCTGGCCAAGCGCGTGTCGGCGGGCAAGACGCCCAGCCACCTGGCCATCGACACCCGCTCCAGCGTGGTCTACGGCTCGCTGCAGGACAGCGACGAGCTCATCGCCATCGACCTGCACACGCAGGCGCCGCGCTGGCGCATCCCGGTGGGCAAGATGCCCGCGGACGTGTACCTCACGCCCGATGACCGCACGCTGCTGGTGGGCCTGACCGGCGACGAGGTGGTCGAGGCCTACGACGTCAGCGGCGCGCAGCCGAAGCTGATCAAGCGCATTCCCACCGGCAAGGGCGCGCACGCCTTCCGCGCGCGCGGCGACGGCAAGCATCTCTTCGTCTCCAACCGCGTGGCCAACACCATCAGCCTGATCGACACGCAGGCGCTGGCGGTGGTGGCGAACTACCCGGCGCCGGGCGGCCCGGACTGCATGGAACTGCTCTCCGACGGCAAGACGCTGCTGGTGTCCTCGCGCTGGGCGCGCAAGGTCACGGTGATCGACACCGAGAAGAAGCAGGTCGTGCAGCAGGTGGCCGTGGGGCGCTCGCCGCACGGCATCTGGACGCTGGACCATGCCTCGCGCCGCTGAGGCCCTGGCGCTTTCGCTGCTGCTGGCCGGCGGGGCCGCGGCGGCGGCCTGCGACAAGCCGGTCTATCTCACCTTCGACACCGGCCACATGGGCGTGGCGCCGCTGGTGGCGCAGGTGCTGCAGCGCCAGCAGGTGAAGGTCACCTTCTTCCTGGCCGACGAGCGCACGCTCGACGGCGGCAGCAGCCTTGACGACCACTGGGCGCCGTGGTGGCGCGAGCGGGCCGCCGAGGGGCATGCCTTCGGCTCGCACACCTGGAGCCACGTGGTGTGGCGCGGCGACGAAGGCAGGCAGTTCCGCGTGCAGCCCACGGCCGGGCCGCGCGCCGGCCAGCGCTACGCACTGGACGAGGCCGGCTACTGCGAGGAGCTGAAGAAGCCCGCGCAGCGCTTCGAGGCCATGACGGGACAGAAGATGCTGCCGCTGTTCCGCGCGCCGGGCGGCAAGACCTCGCCGGCGCTGCTGGCGGCGGCGCAGCACTGCGGCTTCACGCACGTGGGCTGGGCACCGGCCGGCTTCCTGGGCGACGAGCTGCCCAGCGAGCGCTACTCCAACGACAAGCTGCTGGCGCAGGCGCTGCGCGACATCCGCGCCGGCGACATCCTGCTGGCGCACCTGGGCATCTGGTCGCGCAAGGACCCCTGGGCGCCGGCGGCGCTGGAGCCGCTGATCGAAGGCCTCAAGCAGCGCGGCTTCTGCTTCGCCACGCTGCGAGAACATCCCCGGTACACGGCCGCGACGGCCGGACGTTGAAGACGCATGCAATGGTTCGTTGATCTTTTCGGCCAGGCGCAGCAGCTGCTGTTCGAGCAGGTGGTGCAGCCGCTGCTGTTCGAGCTGGGCCTGGCCAGCGTGATGGAGGACGGCTTCGTCGCCACCGGCTGGCTGCTGGTGGGGCTGGTGCAGATCGCGCTGATGCTCACGCTCATGCGCATGCTGGAGCGTTGGCGCCCGGTGGAGCCGGTGACGGACCGCGCCGCGGTGCGGGTGGACATGCTCTACACGCTGATCCACCGCCTGGGGCTGTTCCGCGTGGCGCTGTTCTTCACGCTTGATCCGCTGTGGGATTCGCTCATCGGCCGGCTGCGCGTGGCGGGACTGCCGACCTTCCAGATCGATGCGCTGTGGCCGGGCGTGACCGACGTCGCGCTGGTGAGCTTCGTGCTGTACCTGCTGCTGTTCGACTTCGTGGACTACCTGCTGCACCGCGGCCAGCACCGCTGGCGCTGGTGGTGGGCGCTGCACGGGCTGCACCACAGCCAGCGCCAGATGACGCTGTGGAGCGACAACCGCAACCACCTGCTGGACGACGTCATCCGCGACAGCGCGCTGGTGGTGGTGGGCCTGCTGGTGGGCATTCCGCCGGGGCAGTTCGTGGCAGTGGTGGCGCTCACGCAGCTGGTGGAGAGCCTGGCGCACGCCAACCTGCGGCTGTCCTACGGCCCGCTGGAGCGCTGGCTGGTGAGCCCGCGCTACCACCGCTGGCACCACCGCACCGGCGACGGCGAGATCGAGGACGGCCATGGGCGCCCGGGCGGAGACAACTTCTCGGTGCTGTTCCCGATCTGGGACCGGCTGTTCGGCACCGCGAACTTCGGTGAGCGCTACGAGCCCACCGGACTGCCCGAGGACGGCCGCGACTGGGGGCGCGGCTTCTGGGCCCAACAGTGGCTGGGCCTCAAGCGGCTGGCCGGGCGTGCTTGACAACCATTCACCATCAAGACGGAAGGAGCCCGTTCGGGCTGAGCTTGTCGAAGCCCAGCGGCGGCAACCGGGCGCCTGCCCTGCGACAGGCTCAGGGCGAACGGGGTCGGTTGCGCTCTTGGACACGAATTGAATGAGGCGGCCGGGCCGCCGGCCCTGAAGCGGGAGTGCCATGCGCCCCTTGAAAGACCTTCTGGACGCCTTCTGGCGCGCCAGCGCCTACTGCCTGCACCCGCGGGTGATGCTGCTGACGCTGGCGCCGCTGCTCATTGCCGCGGCGTTGGCGCTGGGCCTGGGCTGGCTGTACTGGGAAGCCGCGGTGGACGGCGTGCGCGAGACGCTGGACCGCTGGTCGCTCACCGCAGCGATGCTGGGCTGGCTCGACGCCATCGGCGGGCAGAGCCTGCGCTCCGTGATCGCGCCGCTGCTGGTGGTGTCGCTGGCGGTGCCGGTGCTGGTGGTGGTGTCGCTGCTGCTGGTGTCGGTGCTGGCCACGCCGGCGCTCACCTCCATGGTGGCGCGGCGGCGCTTCCCGGCGCTGGAGCGGCGGCACGGGGCGGGCTTCTGGCACAGCGTGGCTTGGTCGGTCGGCTGCTCGCTGCTGGCGCTGCTGGCGCTGGCGCTGTCGGTGCCGCTGTGGCTGGTGCCGCCGCTGGTGCTGGTGCTGCCGCCGCTGATCTGGGGCTGGCTGACCTACCAGATGGTGGCTTTCGACGTGCTCTCCGACCACGCCTCGCGCGAGGAGCGGCGGCGCATCCTGCGCGAGCAGCGCTGGGCGCTGCTGGCCATGGGCGTGGTCAGCGGCTACCTGGGCGCGGCGCCCTCGCTGCTGTGGGCCTTCGGCGCGGCGGTGCTGATCCTGGCGCCGGTGCTGGTGGTGGCCTCGGTGTGGCTTTACACGCTGGTGTTCGTCTTCTCCTCGCTGTGGTTCGCCCACTTCACGCTGGCGGCGCTGCAGCGGCTGCGCGCGCAGGAGGCGGCCCTGGCCGGCGCGGCGCCGCCGGGCGGCGAGATCATCGAGATGCCGGCGCCGGCGTCCCCGCTTCAACTTCCCCAGGAACCTCAGGCATGAACTTCGGATTGATCGTCATCGGTGACGAGATCCTGTCCGGCAAGCGCCAGGACAGGCACCTGGCCAAGGCCATCGAGCTGCTGGCCGCGCGCGGACTGCGGCTGTCGTGGGCCCGCTACCTGGGCGACGAGCGCGAGCAGATCGCCGCCGCGCTGCGCGAGGCGTTCGGCAGCGGCGACGCGGTGTTCAGCTGCGGCGGCATCGGCGCCACACCCGACGACCACACGCGCCAGGCGGCAGCATTGGCACTGGGCGTGCCGCTGGAGCTGCACAGCGAAGCGCGGGAACTCATCACGCAGCGCATGCGCGACATGGCGGCAGAGAAGGGCGTCGCCTTCGACCCGGACAGTCCCGACAACCGGCAGCGGCTGCACATGGGCGAGTTCCCGCGCGGCGCGGCGATCGTGCCCAACCCCTACAACCGCATTCCGGGCTTCAGCGTGGGCGAGGTGCATTTCCTGCCGGGCTTCCCGGTGATGGCGCATCCGATGATGGAGTGGCTGCTCGACACCCGCTACGCGGCGCTGCACGGCACGCAGCAGCAGCGCGAGCGCTCCCTCATCGTCATGGGCGCGCTGGAGGCCACGCTCACGCCGCTGATGGAGGCCATCGAGGCGGCGCACGCGCAGGTGCGTGTGTTCAGCCTGCCCAGCGTCGACCACCCGCAATGGGGCCGCCATGTGGAGCTGGGCGTCAAAGGGCCGGCGGCGGCCGCCGGTGCCGCTTTCGAAGACCTGCGCGCGGGGCTGGCCCGGTTACAGGCGCAGCTTGGCCCCGAAATGGTGCGTTAGCAGGATTGTCATTTCACCAAATGGGTGCACTTAAATGCATCCAATTGGTGCGCTCGAACAGGACTCTGTGACCTGTTTCTCTGCGGTCTGCCCCGGGTTGACGCAGCACACAGTACGGATCGATGAAATCGGCATGCTTTCTGCTAGATTCCAGTGCTCTCTCTCGAAGGCCCGGCACCGCACCGGGCCTTTGTTTGAATCCAGCTGTATCAACCGACTCGCACAGCACCCGCTAGGAGATTTTTGATGGCCAAGACCGTCGCCGACGTGATGAAGATCGTGAAGGAGAACGAAGTCAAATTCGTCGACTTCCGCTTCACCGACACCCGCGGCAAGGAGCAGCACGTTTCGGTGCCCGTCTCCCATTTCGATGAAGACAAGTTCCAGTCGGGCCACGCCTTCGACGGCTCGTCCATCGCTGGCTGGAAGGGCATCGAAGCCTCCGACATGCTGCTGATGCCGGATCCGAACACGGCCAACATCGACCCGTTCTTCGAAGAGCCGACGCTGATCCTGACCTGCGACGTGATCGATCCGGCCGACGGCAAGCCCTACGAGCGCGATCCGCGCTCGCTGGCCAAGCGTGCCGAGGCCTACATGCGCGCCTCCGGCCTGGGCGACACCGCCTACTTCGGTCCGGAGCCCGAGTTCTTCGTGTTCGACAGCGTGCGCTGGAACATCGACATGTCGGGCTGCTTCTCCAAGATCGAGAGCGAGGAAGCCGCCTGGAACACCGGCAAGGAATACGAGCACGGCAACTCCGGCTTCCGTCCCACCGTCAAGGGCGGCTACTTCCCGGTGCCCCCGGTCGATTCGGGCCAGGACCTGCGCTCTGAAATGTGCCTGCTGCTGGAGCAGCTGGGCATTCCGGTGGAAGTGCACCACCACGAAGTGGCCAACGCCGGCCAGATGGAAATCGGCACCAAGTTCAGCACGCTGATCGAGCGCGCCGACTGGACGCAGCTGCAGAAGTACGTGATCCACAACGTCGCGGCCGCCTACGGCAAGACCGCCACGTTCATGCCCAAGCCCATCGTCGGCGACAACGGCAGCGGCATGCACGTGCACCAGTCGGTGTGGAAGGACGGCAAGAACCTGTTCGCCGGTGACGGCTACGCGGGCCTGTCGGACTTCGCCCTGTACTACATCGGCGGCATCATCAAGCACGCCCGTGCCCTGAATGCGATCACCAACCCCGGCACCAACAGCTACAAGCGCCTGGTGCCCGGCTTCGAAGCCCCGGTGAAGCTGGCCTACTCGGCCAAGAACCGCTCGGCCTCGATCCGCATCCCGTACGTGGCCAACCCGAAGGGCCGTCGCGTGGAAGCCCGCTTCCCGGACCCCCTGATGAACCCGTACCTGGGCTTTGCCGCGCTGCTGATGGCCGGCCTGGACGGCGTGGAGAACAAGATCCACCCGGGCGAGGCCGCCACCAAGGACCTGTACCACCTGCCGCCGGAAGAGGACGCGAAGATCCCGACCGTCTGCCACAGCCTGGACCAGGCCCTGGAAGCGCTGGACAAGGACCGCGCCTTCCTGACCAAGGGCGGCGTGTTCACGGACTCGTACATCGACGCCTACATCGACCTGAAGATGCAGGAGGTCACGCGCTTCCGCATGGCCACGCACCCGGTCGAGTTCGACATGTACTACGCCCTGTGATCCCGCAAGGGCTCTAGAGCAGCAAGGGACGGCCCGCGGGCCGTCCCTTTTCGTTTCCGCCAGGCCTTGCCGTCGTGCCAACGCGCTTTGACACAATCCGCCAGACGAGACAACGACCCAAGCGCATGAAGCACATCAGCCCCCGGGTGCTCGCGACGCTGCTGCTGGCCGGCGCGGCGGCGCAGGCGCAGGACGGCGCGGTCTACCAGTGCGCCAAGCCCGGCCAGCCGCAGCTCTTCACCGACGCCGCGGGCGCGCGGCAGTCGCGCGAACGGGGCTTCGATTGCCAGCCCATGCTGGCCATGCCCGTGACGGTGCCCCAGGGGCCGCGCTCGCGCGGCGCCGGCGCGCCGGCACCCGCGGCTCCGGCGGAGCC
>JAEYPG010000684.1 GCA_023410975.1 Pseudomonadota bacterium | reverse complement strand
GTCCAGCACCTGATGGGCCGTGCTGATGGTCTGGAGCAGGTTGTTGAAGTCGTGCGCAATGCCGCCGGTTAGCCGCCCGATGGCTTCATGCTTCTGTGCTGACAGCAGCCTTGATTGCGCCTCCTGGGCCTGTTGCACCGCCTGCGCTACCCGGTGCTCCAACGTCCTGGCTGCCTCCTGCACGCGCACCCCGACCTCGTGCAGCGCCGCGCTGACCTCGTCCACTTCGAGCACTCCCGAGCCGAGCTTCGGGGGGAGCTGCTCCTGGCCCAACTGCAGCGCGCAGCGTCGCAGCGCCAGGACGGGTTTGCTGATGCGCCGCGCGGCGTACAGCGCCAGCGCCAGTCCGATGCCCAGCAGCGTGGCCGAGGCCGTGAACGCCTGCAGGGTCAGCCGCCATGCGGCCGCAGACAGCGCGGACTGTGGCAGCGCGATGACCACGGAACAGTCGAAGCGGTTGGGCTTGGAGAGGTAGGTGAGCGATGCCACGCCGTCGAGGGTCACCGACGGCGCAAACCCCGTCTCGCCGGCCTGCGCGCGTGCCTTCAACGGCCCCGTGGCTTGGCGGCCAACCCATCGGTCAGGGTCACGGCTGCGCGCGAGAATGATCTGATCGCGATCGATGACCGCGGCGACACTTCCCTCGGGAAAGCTCAGCCCCGCGATGACGGATTGGAGCGAGGACAGGGGCCGCGAGACACCCACGTTGTAGCGCGGCGGAGAGACGATCGCCTCTGGCGCGAATATGCCGAGCACGGGACCTTGCATCACCGGGCCGCGTGGGCTGAAGAAGACCTGCGGCTTGCCCGTGACGAATGGCGCTGACGGGACCCGCGGCACAGGCGCTGCAACGTCGTAGGGGCGCAAGGTGTTGGCCAACTGCCTGGTTCGGTCCACCAGATACACCCAGGCGTCGCTGTCCCTGACTGCCGCGGTCGCCTCCTCGTGGAAGCGCCGCAGGTCGCCGTCCCGGATGGCCGACGAGGCAGCGAGCATCATGGCCATCACGGCTCCCTTCTCCAGTTCCCGCTCGACGGCGGAGTTCAGGCTGTCAGCCAGGCGCTGGATCTGTTGCTGGGCGCTGTGTACTTCCTGCAGGTAGATGGAATGGGCCTGCAGCCCCAGGCTTGCCACGGCTGGCAACCACAGCGCGAGGACCAACAGCAGTAGGCGGGTGCGAATGCTCACGAGCGGGCGCTGCCTGGAAGGAGGCGGAAGGGCATAGTGCAGCGGCAGATCATGCCGCAGCGCATGGCGTGGACGTCGCGGGGCTGGGTCGGAGGCCGCCAAGGGTACCCCGGGTGGTACCGGGCGCAGGCGCTTGCTCCAAGCTCGCCCGCATGCAGCCAGTGGGTGATCTGCGCCAGCGGCGCCGGCAGCGGGAGCAAGGCCATCATCAGGATCACACCGGCAGTGTCCGGCTGTTGGCCATGGCCCGTACTGCAGCCGGCATGGCGACCAGCGGGCAACAACTCCGGACTTCAAAAATATCGTGGCGGGATCGTGAACTGTGCGAAGGATTTGACATATCCAGGGGCGAATTAACGGAAATCAATCCGGCGCCATAAAGTGAAATGGGTGCGGACCGAAATGTTGGCGGCGCCAGGTGTACTGGCCGCCAGATCATTGGAGTTCCCTTTCATGTCTCTTGTCCGCAAGGCCCAGCCTGTTTCCGAATCCCTGAACGCGACTGCGCTGCGTGGCGGCATCAGCAAGCAGGTCGCGCGCGATGCCGACCAGCAGCGCAAGCGTGCGCGCACCCTGGCCAAGCAGCAGCAGGCGGCCGAGCGTGTGGCCGCGGCTTCCAGCGAACTGTCTGCCGGCATCAACGAGGCGTCCTCCGCGGCCGAGGAACTCAAGCGTGCGGCGCAGCAGATTGCCACCGGCGCCGAGGAGGCTTCCGGCGCGGCGCAGGAGTCGCTGGCCGCGCTGACGCAGGTCTCCGGCGCCATCACGCGCCAGCTCGATGCGGTGAGCAGCGCCCAAGGCCGCGCCCAGGGCATGCAAAGCGCCGCGGCGCAGATCAACAGCGATGTGCAGACCACCATCGCCAGCGTCGCCACCGCGGCGGACCGCCAAGCCGAGTCCGTCAAGATGATGAGCGAGCTCGAGCGCCAGGCCGCCAACATCGGCGAGATCGTCAAGGCCGTGGCCCGCATCGCCGACCAGACCAACTTGCTCGCGCTCAACGCCGCCATCGAGGCCGCGCGCGCCGGCAAGCACGGCAAGGGCTTCGCCGTGGTCGCCGACGAGGTGCGCACGCTGGCCGAAACCTCCGAGAAGAGTGCCCGCCAGATCCAGGAGCTGGTCGGCCAGATCCAGGGCGAGGTCAAGCACATCGCCGAAGGCATCAACAACGCCGCCGAGACCGTCAAGAGCGAGGTGGAAAAGAGCCAGGTCATCCTGCAGCAGCTGGAGCAGATACGCACCGACGCCGCCGACATCAGCGAGGGTGCCGCCGAGATCGCCGCTGCCGCCGGCCAGAGCGGCGTGGCCGCGCAACAGGCGCTCAAGGGCGCCGAGGCCATCGCCGCCGCCGCGGCCGAGCAGTCCGCCGCCTGCGAGGAAGCCAACAAGACCGTGGGCGAGCAGACGCAGGCGCTGGCCGCCAGCGAGCAGACCGCGCAGGGACTTTCCGAGATGGCCGACGACCTCAAGAATTCCACCGACATCGCCAAGAGCGCCGAGGAGGTGGCCTCCTCGGCCGAGGAACTGTCCTCCGCCGTGCAGGAGATCAACCGCTCGGCCAGCCAGATCATGGTGGCGCTGGAGCAGATCCGCAAAGGCGCGCAAAGCCAGTCCAGCGCCACGGGCGAATCCGCCGCCGCGGCCACGCAGATCGAGAAGGGTGCCCAGCTCGCCGAGTCGCGCGCCACGCAGGCTAGCGAGAGCGCGCGCACCATTCAAGCGCTCATGGGCGAGAACAAGCGCAACATCGACAATCTCGTCAGCGGCGTCTCACGCAGCGTCAGCGCCACGCAGGCCAGCATCCAGCAGGTGAAGGACCTGGAGCTGGTGTCGCGCAAGATCGACAAGATCGTTGACGCCATCACCCAGGTTTCCATCCAGACCAACATGCTCGCCGTCAACGGCAGCATAGAAGCCGCGCGCGCCGGCGAGTACGGCAAGGGCTTCGTGGTGGTGGCCACCGACATCCGCAATCTCGCCCACGACTCGGCCGAGAACGCGGACCGCATCAAGGACATGGTCAAGTCCATACAGGACCAGATCGGCCTGGTCGGCCGCGACCTGCACGAGATCGTCACCGCCGCGCTGGGCGAGGTGGAGAAGGCCAAGGGCATCACCGCCGCGCTCATCCGCATCGAGGGCGACGTGCAGCTCATCGAGAAGGGCAACCGCGAGGCCGTGGGCGCCGCACAGGAGATCGCCGCCGCCATCGGCCAAGTCAAGGTCGGCGTGCAGCAGATCGCCACCGCCGCCACCGAGGCCGAGAAGGCTGCCGAGCAGGCCTCCGCCGCCGCGCGCCAGCAGTCGCAGGGCGCCGAGGAGCTGGCTGCCGCCATCGAGGAGATCGCCTCGCTGGCCGACGAGCTGCAAAGCGCCTGAGCGCCGACCCCGTGAGCATGGAACAAGGAGATGCCGTGAACGCGGCCATCGAACACAACCAGGCCGACGACGAGGCCGGCACCGACGACCAGGGCACGAGCAACCAGTACGTCACCTTCGCGGTGGCGGGCGAGATGTTCGCCGTGCCCATGGGGCCGGTGCAGGAAATCATCCGCGTGCCGGAGGTGGCAAGACTGCCCCTGGCCCCCGCCGTGCTGGACGGCCTGGCCAACCTGCGCGGCCGCGTGCTGCCCATCATCAATCTGCGCCGCCTCTTCGGTTGCGAGCAGCAGGCCTATGACGACGCCACGCGCGCCGTGGTCATCAACCTCGGCCAGCCGCTGGGCTTCGTGGTGGACCGCGTGGCCAGCGTCATCAGCGTGGAAGCGGGGGAGGTCGAGACGGCGCAGAGCATCCAGTCCGTGGTGGCGGCCGACTACCTCACCGGCGTCATCAAGCGCGCGCGTGCCGACGGCGGCACCGACATGCTGCTGACCGTGGATTTCGCAAGGCTGATGCACACGCAGTTCGCCGGCCTGGCCGGCACCCAGCGCGGTGCAGGGGGTGAGGCCCTGGCCGCGGGCCAGGACGAGGCGCATGACGAGGACGCCGGCGGCGACGAGCTCCGCCTGGTGAGCTTCTCGGTGGCGGGCCAGGAATACGCCCTGGACATTGCCGAGGTGCAGGAGATCGTGCAGCTGCCTGACCAGCTCAGCGTGCTGCCCAACACGCCGCCGCACGTCATGGGCCTGATGTCGCTGCGCCAGCGGCTGCTGCCCCTGGTGAGCCTGCGCGGCCTCTTCGGCCTGCCGGCGCTGCAGGGCGAGCAGCAGCGCATCGTCGTGACCACGCTGCCCGGCGGCCTGCACGTGGGCCTGGTGACGGATGCGGTCAAGGAAGTGATGAGCGTGCCGCGCGCGCTGGCCGAGCCCGTGCCCGGCATCCTGGCCGCGGACCGCTCGCTGCAGGAGTTCTCCAGCATTTGCCGCCTGGACGAAGGGCGGCGCCTGGTGTCCGTCATCGACACCTCGCAGCTGCTGCGCATGCCTGCCATGCAGCAGGCCGTGGCCGCCACCGGCGCGCGCCGTGGCGCCATCTCACAAGCCATGACCACAGACAGCGAGGACGCCATGGCCACCGTGGACGACGACACACAGCTGGTGATCTTCCGCCTGGGGGCGGAGGAATTCGGCGTGCCCATCATGAGCGTGCAGGAGATCGTCCGCGTGCCGGACGTGCTCACGCGCGTGCCCAAGACGCCGCACTTCGTGGAGGGCGTCATCAACCTGCGCGGTACGGTGCTGCCGGTGATTGACCAGCGCAGCCGCCTGGGCCTGCCCGCCATCGAGCGCAACGAGGGCCAGCGCATCATGGTCTACTTGCTCGGCGGCGTGCGCACGGGCTTCATCGTGGACTCGGTGGCCGAGGTGCTGCGCATCCCGCGCGGGCAGATCGCCGCGGCGCCCAGCCTGTCGCAGGAGCAAAGCCGCCTGATTGGCCGCGTGGCCAACCTCGACGGCGGCAAGCGCCTGGTGATGCTCATCGAGCCCTCGCAGTTGCTGCAGGGCTCGGAAGGCCAGGCCGTGGCCGCGATGCTGGGCACGCCGTCGCCCGCCGGCGACGCGCTGCTGCCGCTGGCCGCCTGAGCGAGGGGGAAGGTCGAGCATGCGAAAGGTGCTGGTCGTCGACGACTCGGCGCTCATGCGCAAGCTGCTCAGCGGCCTCCTCGCAGAGGCTGGCTGGCAGGTGCACGTGGCCCGGGACGGCGCCGAAGGGGTGCAGCGGCTGCTGGAGGTGCAGCCAGACGTGGTGACGCTGGACATCAACATGCCGCAGATGGACGGCCTCACCGCGCTGTCGCTGATGATGGCCGCGCGTCCGACGCCCGTGGTGATGGTGTCCTCGCTCACCGAAAAAGGTGCGCTTGCAACATTCGAGGCGCTGGCATTGGGCGCCGTGGACTTCATCGCCAAGCCTGGCGGCACCATCTCGCTGAGCGTGGACGACATACGCGGCGAGCTGCTGCGCAAGCTGGAAGCAGCCTGCCGCGCGCGTCTGTCCGCCCGCGCCAGCGTGCGCAAGGCGGCCATGGCCGCACCGGCTCCGCCGCCCGCCAGGGC
>JAEYPG010000649.1 GCA_023410975.1 Pseudomonadota bacterium | reverse complement strand
GGCCGCCTGCGCGGCCTCGAACACCTCGTGGATCACGGGCTTCACCTGCCCGGCCTCGATCAGCGACCACACTCGGGCGCGCAGCGCCGCGGCCAGCTGCGCCTTGTAGGCCACGCTGCGTGCGCGCAGCGTGGAGCCCGTGATCTGCAGCCGCTTGCGCAGCACCAGCCCGGCATCGATGGCGCTCTTCGTGCCGCCCTGCACCGCGATGATCGACAGCCGCCCGTCTTCCGCCAGGCACTGCAGCTCGCGACCCACGTAGTCGCCGGCCACCATGTCCAGCACCACGTCCACGCCGCGCCCGCCGGTGAGGCGCTTGGCCTCCTCGACGAAGTCCTGCGTGCGGTAGTTGATGGCCGCATCGGCGCCCAGCGCCACGCAGGCGGCGCACTTGTCGTCGCTGCCGGCGGTGACAATGACCCTGGAGCCCAGCGCCTTGGCCAGCAGGATGGCCGTGACGCCGATCCCGCTGGAGCCGCCTTGCACCAGCAGCGTCTCGCCCGGTTGCAGCCGGGCGATCTCGAACACGTTCTGCCAGACCGTGAAGAAGGTCTCCGGCAGCGCCGCAGCCTCCACGTCGGACAGCGCTGCGGGCGCGGGCAGCACCTGCTCGATGGGCGCCACGCACAGCTCGGCATAGCCGCCGCCCGCCACCAGCGCGCACACGCGGTCGCCCAGCTTCAGGCCGGCGGCCGCAAGCTCGACCGGGTCGCCGCCTGCCACCGTGCCGGCGATCTCCAGACCCGGCAGGTCGGAGGCGCCCGGGGGCGGCGGATAGTGGCCCTTGCGCTGCACCACGTCAGGACGGTTGACGCCCGAGGCGCTCACCCGCACCAGCAGCTCGCCGACGGCGGGCACCGGATCGGGCCGCGTCGCCAGACGCAGCACCTCGGGCCCGCCGAACTGGCCGATCTCGACGGCACGCATGACGCTTACTCGGGCTGCTGCTCGCCCACCTGCGGCTGCACCGCCGCTGGCTGCTGAGGCTGCTGAGGCTGTTGCGGCTGCTCGCCGAAGCCGCCAGCGACTTCGGGACGCGGCTCGCGCGGCTCGCGCGGCTCACGGCGCGGACGCTCGCCCCGGTCGGCGTACTCGCGGCGCGGCGGACGGTCGCCGTACTCGCGGCGCGGGCGGTCTTCGTCCGCCGGCATGCCTTCCGGACGCTCCAGCAGCGCCTTCATGGACAGCTTCACGCGGCCCTTGTCATCCGTCTCCAGCACCTTCACCTTCACCACCTGGCCTTCGGTCAGGAAGTCGGTGACCTTCTCCACGCGCTGGTGGGCGATCTGGCTGATGTGCAGCAGCCCGTCCTTGCCCGGCAGCACGTTCACCAGGGCGCCGAAGTCCAGGATCTTGGTGACCGGGCCTTCGTAGACCTTGCCCACCTCGACCTCGGCCGTGATCTCCTCGATGCGCTTCTTGGCGAACTCGGCGCGCTCGGCATCGGTGGAGGCGATGGTGATGGTGCCGTCCTCGGCGATGTCGATCTGCGTGCCGGTTTCCTCGGTCAGCGCGCGGATGGTGGCGCCACCCTTGCCGATCACGTCACGGATCTTCTCGGGGTTGATCTTGAGCGTGTACAGGCGCGGAGCGAACTGCGACACGTCCTCGCGCGCGCCGCCCACGGCTTCCTGCATCTTGCCCAGGATGTGCAGGCGCGCTTCCTTGGCCTGCGCCAAGGCGACCTGCATGATCTCCTTGGTGATGCCCTGGATCTTGATGTCCATCTGCAGCGCGGTGATGCCGCCGGTGGTGCCCGCCACCTTGAAGTCCATGTCGCCGAGGTGGTCCTCGTCACCCAGGATGTCGGTCAGCACCGCGAAGCGGTTGCCTTCCTTGATCAGGCCCATGGCGATACCCGCGACGTGCGCCTTCATGGGCACGCCGGCGTCCATCAGGCTCAGGCAGCCGCCGCACACCGAGGCCATCGACGAGGAGCCGTTGCTCTCGGTGATCTCGGACACGACGCGGATGGTGTAGGGGAAATCGTCCTTGCTCGGCAGCGCAGCGACCAGCGCGCGCTTGGCCAGGCGGCCGTGGCCGATCTCGCGGCGCTTGGGACTGCCCACGCGGCCCGTCTCGCCGGTGGCGAACGGGGGCATGTTGTAGTGCAGCATGAAGCGCTCTTCGAACTCGCCAGCCAGCGCGTCGATGCGCTGCGCGTCGCGCTCG
Source organism: Pseudomonadota bacterium (assembly GCA_023410975.1). Lineage (GTDB taxonomy): Bacteria > Pseudomonadota > Gammaproteobacteria > Burkholderiales > Burkholderiaceae_C > Azohydromonas. Next base: position 3,111 of record JAEYPG010000649.1, on the reverse strand, counting down.
GTGCCCAGCGTGGCGGCCACCAGGGCCTGCGTCTCGCCGCGGGTGAACAGCGCCGAGCCGTGGGTGCGCGGCAGCACGCCGGTGCGGATCTCGATCGGACGCACCGTGCGGGTGTCGCGGCCGTCGATGCGCGGCTCGCCGTTGAGGATCTGGGTGCGCACCAGGCGCGCCTCGATGTCGAACAGCAGCGACTCGACCTTGACCTCGTCGAAGGCCACGCCTTCGGCCGCCAGCGCGGCCTTGACGTTGGCATAAGCCTCGCGTGCGGCCTGGGTGCGCGCCTGCTTGGAGCGGATCTGGTAGGCGGCGCGCAGCGGCTCCTCGGCCAGGGCCGTGACCTTGGCAATGAAGTCCTCGTCCTTGGCCGGCGGCTGCCAGCTCCACTCGGGCTTGCCGGCCTCGCGCACCAGCTCGTTGATGGCGGCGATGGCCACCTTGCCCTGCTCGTGGCCGAAGACCACGGCGCCCAGCATCACTTCCTCGCTGAGCATGTCGGCCTCGGACTCCACCATCAGCACGGCGGCTTCGGTGCCGGCGACCACCAGGTCCATCTTGGACGTGGTCAGCTGTTCCTTGCTCGGGTTGAGGACGTACTCGCCGTTGGCGTAGCCCACGCGCGCGGCGCCGATCGGGCCGTTGAACGGGATGCCGCTGATGGCCAGCGCGGCGCTGGCGCCGATCATGGCCGGGATGTCGGCCGCCACTTCCGGGTTCAGCGACAGCACGTGGATGACCACCTGCACCTCGTTGTAGAACCCTTCAGGGAACAGCGGGCGGATCGGGCGGTCGATGAGGCGGCTGGTCAGCGTCTCCAGCTCGCTGGGACGGCCCTCGCGCTTGAAGAAGCTGCCCGGGATCTTGCCGGCGGCGTAGGTCTTCTCGATGTAGTCGACCGTCAGCGGGAAGAAGTCCTGGCCGGGCTTGGCGTTCTTGGCGGCCACGACGGTGGCCAGCACCACGGTGTCGTCCATGTTGACGATGACGGCGCCGCTGGACTGGCGGGCGATCTCGCCGGTCTCCAGCGTGACGCTGTGCTGTCCCCACTGGAACGTCTTGGTGACCTTGTTGAACAGGCTCATTGTTTTCTCCGGAAATTTGGCACGCTTGGTCGGTGGTGCCTGGGGACCGGGAGTATCGAGGACGGGGCGGATGCCATTCCAGCGAGGCTGCAGCAAGCCGCAGCCCCCCTGGAATGACACATCAACGCCGGTTTCCTCCGCTCTCCAAAGACAAAGAGCCTGTGCTGCGGCTGCAGTACAGGCTCCCGTCATTCATGCAAGGCTTACTTGCGCAGGCCCAGCTTCTGGATCAGCGCCACGTAGCGGTCGGCATCCTTGCTCTTCAGATAGGCCAGCAGGCGCTTGCGCTGGTTGACCATCTTGAGCAGACCGCGGCGGCCGTGGTGGTCCTTGGCGTGGGTCTTGAAGTGGGGCGTCAGCTCGTTGATGCGAGCCGTCAGCAGGGCGACCTGGACTTCGGGAGAACCGGTGTCCGCGGGGCCGCGGGCGTTGGCGGCGACGATGTCGGCCGTCTTGATGTCAGCAACTGCCATGAGTGGAGTTTCCTGTGCTGGAAACCGGGGCACAGGCCTGGCTCAGGCCGCCGCGGTTTCCGGGTTACTTGCGGTCGCGGGTGAAACCGACCCACGCCGTGCTCTTGGTGTCTCCGCGCCCGTTTCCGCACTGCATGCAATGCGGACAAACGCGCGAAGCCCCCGATTATAGGTCAAGCGCCCCGGCCAGCCGCTGCACGCCCAGGCGCAGCCGCTCAAGGTCTTTGGACGCGAAGCACCAGCGCAGCCAGCCCTCGCCCTCTGCGCCGAAAGCCGAGCCCGGTGCCAGCCCCAGCCCGTGCTCGGCCACCAGGCGCTTGGCGAAGGCCAGCGAACCGTCCTGCCCTTCGACGTGGAAGAAGAAGGCGTACAGGCCGCCCGGCGGCGGCGCCACCTCGATGCCCGGCAGCGCCTGCAGCCCTTCCAGCAGCGCGTCGCGCCCGGCTTTCAGGCGCGCCACCAGCCCCGGCACGAAGCCGTCGGCCATCGCCAACGCCTGCAGCGCGCCGCGCTGCACGAACACCGGCGCGCAGGAGCTGTTGAACTCCAGCAGCTTGCCCGTGGCCGCCAGCACCTCCCCGCCCGGGTCGCCCGGCAGCACCAGCCAGCCCAGCCGCCAGCCAGTCATGAGGAAGCTCTTGGAAAAGCTCTGCGTGACCACCAGCCGGTCCCCGGGCTCGGCGATGTCCAGGAAGCTGGGCGCGGCGCGGCCCGCCGCGCTGCCCTCGCCCCACCACAGCCGCTCGTACACCTCGTCCGCCACGATCCAGGTGCCGGTGCGGCGGCAGTGGTCGAGGATCGCCTGCTGCTCCGCGCGCGACAGCGTCCAGCCCGTGGGGTTGTTGGGCGCGTTGACCAGCAGCGCGCGCGTGGCGGGCGTGATGGCGTCCAGCAGCTCCTGCAGGTCCAGCCTCCACTCGCCCTGCTGCGGATGCAGCGACACCCGCTTCACCCGTGCGCCCAGGATCTCCGGCTGCGCCGCGATGTTGGGCCAGACGGGCACCACCGCCACCACCTCGTCGCCCGCGGCCAGCAGCAGCTGCGCCGCCACCATCAGCGCGCTGACGCCGGCGCTGGTCACGGCGATGCGCTCCGGGCCCACCGGCGCGTGCAGCGCCGAGATGTAGCGCGCCAGCGCCTCGCGCACTTCGGGCAGGCCGAGGTTGTGCGCGTAGAAGGTCTCGCCGCGCGCCAGCGACGCCGCCGCGGCCTCGCGCACCTCGGCCGGCGTCACCTCGTCGCTCTCGCCGAACCAGAAGGCCAGCACGTCGGGACGGCCCAGGCCGGCGTTGGCCACCTCGCGGATCCGCGACGCCGGAAGCGCCGCCAGGGAAGAACGGATGTACTCGGGCATCGCAGACACCTTGTCCGGTCGGACGGGAAGGGAAGGAGATTGAACGGAGCGCAAGGCGGCGCGCCCCGCGCCTGTTGAGCTCAGAAGGTGTGAATGAATCTCCCCGCCGCCGGGACAATGGGCGCATGAGTCAAGCGCCATCCGCAGCAGGGAGTGAACAGGGCCAGCCCAGCCTGTTCGGTGAAGGGGAACTGCCCGCTGGGCA
>JAEYPG010000140.1 GCA_023410975.1 Pseudomonadota bacterium | reverse complement strand
CTCCCGCTCAGCATCCGTTGCGTGGTCACCGCTCCGGCACGAGCGGCCAGGCGGCGACACCGCCGCGCTTCTCGACGTTCGTCTTCTCGGTGTGACAGCTTGGACAGATCGTCTGCAGGTTGTCGTCGTCGTCGCTGCCACCCCGTGCCTTCGGGACAGTGTGGTCAACGATGTTGCCCACGGTGACGCGGTCGGCGCGCTGGCATGGCTGGCACAAGCCGCAGTCACGCTCAAGCACGCGCTCTCGCCGCAACTCCCAGTCTCGACCGTAGCCGCGCTGCTGCCGCGTGCCGCGCTTGCGGTCAGCGAACGTGCCGGCACGGACCTTGTGCGCGTCGCACCGGCCGGTGCCGTCGTGCACGAGCGTGCCGCAGGTCACGCAGGGTTTCGGCGCAGCCTTGGGCATGTTGATGTTCCAGAAACGAAAAAGCCCGCTGCTGCGGGCTCTGGACGTACCTACCTCTTGAGGGGCTCCCGGGTCGGGCCGGGTTGAGCGCGATAGGCACGCTTTGCAAATTCACCCAGCGGGACGAACCAAGCTGGGCGTGGGGCGGAGTCTAACCGCGCAAATTGCAGCCACGCAAGTAGTGCTGCATGCAACGGTTCACTGCATCGAACATCCGCTCCATCTCAGCCAGCATGTGGCCGCAGAAGGCGCGCTGCTCATCGGACTGGCCCAATGCCTCGCGCGCCAGGCCGGTGCCGTGGCACACACGGCACGCCGCTTCGGCCTTGCCACTGCCACCCTTGCGCCCGCGGCCATGGCAACTGCGGCAAAGCGGACTCATGAACGCCTGCAGCACGCCAGCCGCAAGGGAACGCACCGCCGCCGGGGTCAATGTCGTGCTGCGCGCCGCATGCTCAAGAGCACGCTGCCTACGCCTTTCCAACGTGACTAGTTCATCCGCAAGCTGTGACGGGCCATTGCGCATGTCGTGCTCCACACGGGCCTGCAGCGACTTGAGCTTGAGCGGGTGGGGGCGCACATCTCGCACGATGAAGCGGTTGGCCTCTACCTCAGCCCAGCGACCCAATGCATCGCGCGCGGCGGGCAGAGCCTGGAGCTGCAGCAGCAGCTTGGCTTCCGTCGTCATTTCATCGTCGTGCAACTCTCGCTCGCGACGCTGCAGCACGCCCAAGTCCGCCCACGCCCGCGACGGGCCACGGCGCATCTCCCGCTGCACCAGTGCCTCAGTCTGCTTGAGTGCCGCCTGCAGCTCTCGCCTGCTCTCTTGCACGCGCAGCTGGTCGCCCCGCACCAAGTCCAGCTCAACGCGTAGGCGGTACAGCAGCGGCCCCAACTCGTTTGGCAGCCAGCCCGCCGCGATGAGCACATCCGCATCACAGGCCGCATCGCTGGCCCTCAGATGACTGCTGGTGATAGCGCGGCTGTACCGCTCCTGTGTCGTGACGACGTCCGTGTCCATTCCCTACCTCCCTCGCCGCTGCTGAATCCGTCCGGTGAGCCGCCGCGGCGCCGTGGCGCGCTCCTCATCGGTGAGCTCGTGGGCCAGGACCTCACGCCAAGCTCCACGCTGAAACTCCGTCAGGTCCGGGCTGCCGAGGCCGGCCGCATGCTCACGCGCGCGCAGCTCGTACGCCCAGGCGAATGAACTGCCCTGCTGCAGCACCCTGTCCGGCGTCAGCGGCCCCAGCGGCGCGCTCATGCGACAGCCTCCGCCGCACCCGCCGCGCGCTTCACGCGCGCCTCGTACTGCGCAAACGATTCGTGCTGCGTCCGGTAGTACTCAGCCTCATCCCACTTGCCAAGCCCAAGCTTCATGCCGATGGCCTCAACGCCGGCGCGCGTCTCCGGCCAGCCTCCAGCCGCCTCCCCGCTCGCCGCCTGCGGCAAGGCCGGCGCCTTCGCGTTGGCGATCTTCGCCAGCAGCCAACCGAGCCGGTTCTGGACTCCCGTCCAGCTCGTGGGCAGCTGTGCCAACACGGTCGAGACCGTCCAGCCCTTCGCCACCAGTTCCTGCAGGCCCGCATGGCTGCGGTGCGCCGGCACGCCGGCAGCGGTCAAGGCATCGGCCATCACCTGCACCGCATTGCCCTGTAACGCCGTTTCAGCCGGCGTTTCACCGGGCGTTTCACCCTTCGTTTCACGACCACCCACACCCCCCGTCTCCTCTCCGAGGTGCTGCAGGGTGTGGGATGGTTTTTGGGGAGCGGTTCCTGGTTCCTGGGGGGGCGTTTCACCCCGTTTCACCGGCGTTACAACGGGCGTTACACCAACCGTTTCGGAAACGGCCGCAGCCGCTTCCGCCGCGATGGCTTCGACTCGCTCTTGCCCCAGCTTCTGGACCGCCAGGGCACGCAGCTCTTTCATCCCCAGGTCGTCCAGCTCGCCCTTTCTGCATTCGATATCGACCAGCGCAGCCGTGAGCAGGCGGCGTTCGATCCGGTACAGGCGCACGCGGTTGTTGGACTTCTCCTGCTGGGCTACCTCGCTTGCGACAGCGGCCGCCTGCTTGGCCTGGAACTCCTTGATCTGCTCATCCCACTTCGGCACACGCCAGCGGTCGTCATCGTCGAGCAGGAAGCATTCTTCCAGCACGCGCTCCAGCGCCGCGCGCTCGGCGCGCGTGCGCACGCCGGTCCATTCCCGCAGCAGCGCCGGCTTGTTCGGCAGCGGCGCTTCCTTGGCCATGTAGCGGGCTTTCAGCCGCGCGTAGATGCCGTGATGCACCAGCGGCATCGTCCCCACAGCAAGGAACGTGTCGCCGATGTGCTCGTCAAAATAGTGCATCGCGCAACCTCCTCCAACTACTGCGCGCCGGGGCCACATGCCCCGATATCGAAACCGGCCAGGGCCTGCACGCTCACGCGCTCACCAGGGCGACCACGGACACCACATTGCCGGTGACGAGGCTGGCCCGGTTGCGATCCTTGCCCAGCGCCTGAAGCGCTTGGCCCTTCACCAGCTCGCGCACGCGACCGCTGACGACGTTTGCATCACGCCGGCCAGGCCGGCCCGCGATGCGGTCCAGGCGCTCCCACTCTTCGCGAATCTCGCACCGGGTCATGTCGCGCTGGCCGGCAGCATGCGCAGCCCGCACGATGCCCAGCACGACCTCGCGGTCGCTCTGTCTGCGCTGCTTGCTGCGCTCCTCCAGGGCATCAGCCTGTGCCGTTTTAGAAGCATGGATTGCGGCATGCCGTTGCGTTTCCATCAGCGTTGCTCCTTTGCCCGCTCGATATCGAAACCCGGGCGTGTGAATGCGAAGTGCCGCCCGGGACGCACCTGGGGCGGCATGTTGTTGAGGGAGGCAGCGCGCCAGCGCCGCCGCCTGCAGGCGTTCACCGCCTGGCCAGCACGTCGGCCGCCAGGCGCACCAGGCGCGCCGACGGGTACAGCCGCACGGCGACGGCGCCGGCGGCATCGAGGCGCGCATCCGTTTCCGCACGCACCAGGTCGCCGTTGAGCTCGCCCAGTTCCGCGCCGCGGCCGTCGGCCTGCAGCACACGCTCGAGGAGAGCGAGGAACACCCGCAGGGGCTCGCTGTCGCACGTCAGCCCTACGACCAGTGCAGACGCCTGCACTGCAGTGGCTTGTTGTTGATCCATCACCTGTTCCCTGCCGCTCCCCCGCGGCCCATGTCGATATCGGATTGAGGCGCAGCCGGGTTCCGGTGCGGCGGCATCTGCCCGGTGCCCGCGCCGCGCCGAGGCGGCCAGGCCGTGGAGCCCTCGAACCACCGGCCGCTCCAGGTCATGCGCCTGGTGCGCCGACGGGCCAGGACCACCGCAATGCGAACAGCCAAGGCAAGCACCACCCCAAGCAGCCAAGCTGCGGCGCCGGGCTCATCGGCGAGCCATGCCGTCACCGCTTCGCCTCCCGATCGGACGCCCGGCGCCCGGGGCCGTTCTGCCGGCGCTCGTGCGCAGGCCGGCCCGCCTCATTGCGGGCATGCACGATGGCCTGCAGGTTCTGGATCTGCAGCTGCAGCGCGGCCAGCTGCGCATCGATGTCGCGGCGCTCGTTGTCCGAGACTTCGCCATCGGCCATGGCGGCCGTGAACGTGCCGACGTAGCCGCCCACCTGTTGCGTCAGCGCGCCGACGGCCGCGAGCGGGCACGCCACGGCATGCTCCATGTCGGGCAGCAGCATGAAGGTGCCGCCGCACTCGGCCGCGTAGGCGCTCGCGATGAGCGTGCTGCCCGCGAACTTGGACATCTTCACCGAGTCGCGCAGGCCCAGCTTGTAGCCCTGCTCGCCGCGCAATTCCTTCTGCAGCGTCGAGGGCGACTTGTTCATGCGCACGGCGAGCGCGGCCGCGCCGCCGGGGTAGTCATCCGCGAGATGACACGCGGCATCCATCACGTCCATAGCTCTGTGCTCCTCTCGCGGCTATGTGCATCTGCAACGCCAGTGCGAACACTGGCGGCATGGGAAAATTGGTTGAGTACCGAAACGATCTGAGGGCCCGCCGCTACAGGCCGCCCGTTCTGCGCCACCTGCCGACGCGCGTGGCGCGCACCGCCGGCACGGCCTGGGCAGGAGTACGCTGGGCGCAGCAGGCGCGCAGCGGCTCGTGCTAACGGCCAAGTGGCCGGGAAATCTCCGGCCGATATCGGATGAAGCACCCAGGCTGCCCAGGAGCAGCCGGACAGGCCAGGCAGAGCACTACGATGGCGAGACCACATCGACCCTGGGAGGGGTACCCCATGTCTCGCCTGTTCTTGGCAGCATCCGCCGCGCTCATTCCATCTCTTGCCCTGGCGTCCGACGGCGCGCCGATCGGCGGCTTCTTGCTTCTTGCTGTGCTGTTTGTGGCGGGAACGCTGCTGTACCTGCTGCCCACAATCGTGGCGACCAAGCGGCGGCACAAGAACCAGGGTGCCATCCTTGTGCTCAACCTGGCGCTGGGATGGACGTTTCTGGGATGGGTTGCCGCTCTGGTTTGGGCCAACACCAACAACGTCACTCCGCCTCCCACCCCTGCACCGGAAGTTCCCAGCGCTGGACCGGTACACCCGCTGATGGCTCTGTACGGAAACAGCAACGCGGGCGAGGCAGCACCCCTGCCCACACACAAGGACTGCCCATACTGCGGAGAGCAAGTCTTGTTCAAGGCCATCCGCTGCAAGCACTGCCACGCAGACCTGAGCCAGCCCGCCGCCTCTTGACGCGGCCATCATTCCCGGCCACCCGTTCCGCGCGCTTGGCGGCCCAAATCCTGAGTTCGTCTCTCTCGCTCCGGGACTACCACAACCAAGCGCGACAGGTTGCGCTCGTCAGGCGCAGCAGGCACTTCCGTAGGTTCTGTCTCCGGAAGCGCCTGTGTGCCAGAGCACCCCATAGCCTTCTTTGACTTGGATTCTTCGGGCCAGTAGTCGTTCCAGTCAGACCGAAGCTCACGACGGCCCACGCCAGTTGCAAGTTCCACTGCGACCGCCTTGTTGGCCGGCGGCTCGCCGCGCGAGACCCAGTTGCAAACAGTCTGGACAGACTCGCCTAAGCGTTTCGCGAGAGCGGCCGGGCCACCGGCAAGGCGTGCGGCCCGCTGAATAGCGGTTTCAGTTTGCATCCCAGAACTCTACACCATATGTGTAGCTCAACTCAACTTTACGTTTCTGGCGTTACACACAATGCGTGTATGAGTGACGCCATCTGGAACCGGATCGAGCAGGAACTGCAGCGGCGCAAAGCTGCGCACCAACTTCCTGGCACGTGGGCAGATCTCGGACGGCGAATAGATGCGACAGCGCAACGCCTCACAAACTGGAAGCGTCGCGGCGTGCCGCCGAAGGATTACCCATCGATTGCTGAGGCGTTGGGATGGTCAGTAGATCAGTTGCTGGGTATCGAACCAGAGGGCGAAAGCGCCCCAAAAATGAGACTCGACAATATCGAGTTGGGTCCAGAAACGAAAGGCATGGTGCCGCTTATTAGCTGGGTTCAGGCCGGCACATGGGCAGAAACCTGCGACATTCTGGAACTTTACGAAGTTGAACGTTGGCTGGAATGCCCAGTCCCACATAGCAAATGCACAGCGGCACTGCGCGTGCGCGGTGATTCCATGACTGCCCCTTTGGGTGCTGCAAGGAGCTATCCCGAGGGGGTGATCATTTACGTAGATTTCGAGCAGAAGTCCCCGATCAACGGACAGCGCATCGTGGCGAAGACCGATGGCGGCAATGAGGTGACATTCAAAGTATTCAAAGATGAAGACGGCCGCCGATGGTTACAGCCACTTAATCCCATGCACCAGCCGATTTACGAAAAGTTCAAAGTGTTGGGCACCGTGATAGGGACATGGATAGAAGAGTAGTTTCCCTAAGTACTAGTCAATAACAGAATTCTTCAGAAAATTCGAAAATAACCGCGCCAGCCGGCGCATATTGAGAGGGGAATAGCATGAAAACAAAGAGTATTTGCGCCATTGTTGCGCTGGTCGCACTGGCAATTGCATCTGCGCCCGCTATGGCACGTGGCGGACGCGGCGGTGGCGGCGGGAAGAGCAAGAGCAGCTACAGCAGCGCAGCCCGAACCACCGCCAAAGTCGTCAAAACTGTTGCGAAAGCAGCCACGCCTAAGCCAACGAAACAGAAGACCTCTACGCCGCCGAACAGTCAGGCCAACACTTCGCCAAGCCAACCATCTGCGAATCAAGGCGGCTCACGCCCCAGCGATTGCAAGCCGCCAAAGCCGTTCTTTGACGCACAAGTTGGGATGTGCGTCGAGCAGCTGTGATGTAGTAAGACTGCTGGAGCCTGCAAGGCTCGCGCATAGAAGCCCGCTGCAAGCGGGCTTTTTTACGTGTACTAAATACACGTACCGTTGATTTACTACACCTTTCGTGTAGAGTTGCAGCCATCCCCATACACCCCAGGGACAGCGATGGAAGCCACCTCTTCAACACCGGTGCAGACGCCTGCACTCAAGCCCACAACCTTAATGCCCCAGAGCGGCGACACGGCCGGCCTCAGCCTTCTCGATCGCCTCCTATTGGTCGGCGTGACCTTCTTCACCTTGAGCGTTGCAGCAGCGGCGGCACTGGCATGAGCCGCCGCGCACGCATCTACCGCCATGGCCAGCTCGTGCGCCCCATGACGGCCGACGAAGCCGACGCCCTGCAGGTACGCATCAGCGACTTATCGGCGGTGCAGTTCATCGAGCGCAACACCTTCCCGGTGCCGCTTGCCGGTGCCGAGTGGCGTGACACGCGCCCGGTGCTCGACGAGCGCGAGGTGAGCCCGGCCACGATTGACCAGGCGCGCACCGCCCTCGCGCATGGCATCGAGCGCGGGCTGTTCATCCGGCACGCCCAGCAGCAGCACCTGGTGCGCATCGCGCGGAGGCCGGCATGAGCGGCAGCACTACAACGAAGGTGCCGCTGGCTCACCAGGTCACGGCGTTCTTTGCCAGGAATCCCGGCGAAGAGCTGACGGTGGCTGACATCGCCATCAAGTTCTCAACGAGCCCGCGCGCCGTGCAGCCGAAGCTCGCCCACCTGGTGGGCCAGCGCGTGCTGGTGCGCGAGGACACCACCTACCGCGCCGGGACGGCGCTGCATCCCGCCACGGAGCGCTGATGGACACCACCACTCCGGCCGTTGACCCGGCGACGATCGTCGAGATCCCGCTCGACCAGCTGCACGACTCGCCCACCAACCCGCGTCGCACTTTCCTGGACATCGAGGAACTCGCGGCCGACATCCGCCAGCAGGGCCGCGTGCTGCAGCCGCTGCAGGTGCGCCCGCGCCGGCTCAATCCGCTGCGCGACGACCTGGTCGACGGCTACGAGATCGTCTTCGGCCACCGCCGCAAGCGCGGCGCCGAGGCCGCGGGCCTGGCCAGCGTCAGCTGCATGGTGCGCGAGATGACCGACGAGGAGGTCAAGCGCGCGCAGATCAGCGAGAACCTGCAGCGGCGCGATGTTCACCCGATCGAAGAGGCCGAGGGCTTCCAGGTGCTGATGCGGGACCATGGCATCACGGCGGACCAGCTGGCCGAGCAGATCGGCAAGAGCAAGAGCTATGTCTATGGCCGGCTGAAGCTCTTGCAGGCCGTGCCCGAGATCCGCGAGGCCTGCGTGCGCGGCGAGATCGGCAGCGAGGTTGCGTTGCTCATCGTGCGTCTGGGCCACGAGCACCTGCAGAAGAAGGCGCTGGGCTACATCAAGGGCAAGTACATCAAGCTCGAAGACGGCGGCAAGGACAGCTTCCGCCGCGTGAAGGAACTGCTCAACGAGTACTTCACGCTGAACCTCAAGACGGCGATCTTCAGCCCCGAGGACCCTACCCTGCTGCCCGACGCCGGCACCTGCACCGACTGCCCGCGCCGCGCCGGCAATGCGCCGGAGTTCGAGGACATCGCCACCGACGCGGCAAAGCCCGAATGGAGCAAGCAGAACGCTGGTGCAGACGTCTGCACGGACCCGGACTGCTACGCCGAAAAGAAGACGGCTTTCCTCAAGCGCGAAGCCGCCGCCCTGGAGAAGGAAGGCCGCACCGTGGTGACAGGCAACGCGGCGCGCGCTGCCGTCGGCGCGAATGGCCTGGTCAAGGGCGCGTACATCGCGCTCAAGGACGTGAAGAAGGAGCTGAAGGCCATCAAGGGCCCGAAGCCCGAGACGCTGCTGATCCAGTGCCCGCGCACCGGCGAAGTCACCGAAGCGGTGCGCCGCACTGACGCCCAGCAGGCCGGCCTGCACGTAGCGGCCAAGGCCTCGCAGCAGGACCTGCACGAAGCCCGCCGGCGCGAGGAGGCCGAGGAGCAGGCCAGGAAGCAAGCGAAGGCCGACAAGATCAACGAGCAGCGCCTGCAGCTGCTCCGCGACGTGCGCGACGCCATGGCGGACACGCCGGTCACCGAGTTCGACATGCGCCTGATCGCGGCCGCTGCGCTGCGCGGCACCGAATACCAGGGCAAGGCCGTGCTGGCTCAGCTCTGGGGCTCGGAGAACGCCACGCACCTGGCCGACCGCATCTCCACGATGACGCTGGCCGAGGCCACCCACTTGGCCCGCGACTGCACCCTGGCGCGCAACCTGGTCGTGTCTTGGCACCAGGTGCAGCGCCCCGAGCCGGCCGAGGCCTTGCAGGCTGCCGCGGCGCACTACGGTGTTGCGACGGCCGCGCCGGCCAAGCCCAAAGCCGGCAGCACCGCCTATCGCTGCCCGGACTCCGGCAAGACCTGGAGCGGTCGCGGCCTCAAGCCGAAGTGGGTCGCCGAGGCCCTGGAAAACGGCAAGACGCTGGACGATCTGCGCGCCACGGAGGCCGCATGAACAACCGCGCCCCCGCCTCCTTCTCCGCCATGCGTGCCGCCATCGAGCGCGCGCTGCAGCGCGACCCCGAGCGCGACACCGAAGCCGCCTGCGCAGCCGCCGCGCAGGCGCTGGGGCAGCCGGTGGAGGCCATGCTGCTGGTGGCCCACCAGGCGGGCCTGCTGGCCGCTGCCAAGCGGGCCGGAGCCTGGACCCACTGGCACGCGTCGGCGGTCGCCGAGGAGCTCGCAGCGTGAGCGATCCCAAACCCTCTCACATGACGCCGGGCGCGTACCGCGCGCTGGGCAGCGCGGCCGGGCTGATCGGCCTGTCCGCCAGTACCGTCGCCACCTGGTTCTTTATCCTGGGCCTACTGCAGACCGAGCGCGACGAGACAGCGCGCCAGGCGCTGATCGCCGCCGGCGTGCTGCTGACCATCGGCCAGCTCGCGGCATTCGGTATCGCCGCCGCGCTGCCGCGGGACGTGCTGCGCTGCCTGCGCGCCGTGCTGCTGTCGCTGGGCGCGGCGCTGTTCATCTTCGAGGTCGGCTCGATGGCCGTCACGCAGCTCGCGCTGGTGCAGTCCGCGGATGCGACCGAAGCCGCCGCCGGCGCGCGCATCGAGGAGCTGCAGGCTGCCATCAGCAACCGCCGAGCCGTGGCCGCTGGCCGCCGCGAGCTCGCCACCACGCAGGCCCAGGCACAGGCCATCACGGCCGCGGCGCGCAGCCTTCGACAGGCCGACGATGCGGAGGCCACGATCGCGCCGCTGGCCGCCGAGCTGCAGCAGCTGCAGGCCGCGCGCCGGCCGACGCTCACGACGCTGCTGGGCACGGACCACACGGCGCTGTACGCGACCCTGCGCGCCGCGCTGATCGGCCTGGTAGGCTTGGTGTTCATGTCCGCCGCCGGCGCCCTCTTCCGCACGGCGCGCGAAGCGCGGGCGGCGCCGGCGGTGGCTGAGCTGTGGGCCGCGGACACGCGGATCTCTGCCACGGCGGCACCTGCGGCGGTCCTGGCCGGCGGCATCACCGCCGCGCCTGAGCTGAAAACAGCGCATGCAGGCGCACTGCTGGGCGAGGTGCCCGAGCCGCACAGACGTCTGCACGAACCGTCCAGCTCGCCCGGGGTGCGGCGACGAGCACGCGATCGGCCACAGCCCTACCGCAGATAACTCCCGGCATCACCCCTAACCGAACAACAAGCGGAGATCAAAGCGATCTCCTGACACAGCCGGCGCTGCAACGGCGCCGCCGCATCACACGAGGGAATGACATGAAGAAAGTCCCGCTCGCCGCCTGGGCTGCGGAGCGCTACGACCCGCCGCCGAGCGCCTGGGTGCTGCGCAAATGGGTCCGTCATGGTGAGATCTACCCCGTGCCCGAACTCGTGGGCAAGACGTACTACGTCGAGCGGAACGCCACCCGTGGCCAAGCCGCCGCCAGGCCGTCGCTGGTCGAGCGGCTGCAGCGCGCCGCATGAGCGCGCGCCGCTCGCGCCGCAAGCTGGACTGGCCGCGCGGTCTGTACGAACCGCGCACGGGTTACTACGTCTGGCGGCACCCGGACGGCCGCACGTTGCCCATCGGCCGCGTACCGCTGGCCGTGGCCAGGAACGAGGCGCTGGCCGCAAACCAGCACGTGGTGGACACGAAACCGGGCTTGGTGGAACGTCTCACCGGCGGTACGCACACCATGGCCGAGGTGCTGGAGAAGATGCCGCCGGCGCGCGCAAAGGAAACCGCCGGGGCCTACCGGGGTTATGACAAGCGCATCAGGGAGGCGCTGGGCACAAAAGCCTGTAGTCAGCTCACGGTAGCTGACTGCGCGAATCTCATTGAGGGCGTCAAGGCCGAGGGCAAGATGCACGCGGCCCGGTATTTGCGCAGCCGGCTCATCATGGTGTGCCGGCGCGCGCAGCAGCTGGGCTGGGCCGAGATGAACCCGGCAGAGGTCACGGGGCCGGTCGAGGCCGAGGTGAAGCGGCAGCGGCTGACGCTGGAGATGTTCCAGGCGATCTATGCAGAGGCACCGAAGGCGGCCGAGTGGCTGCAGCACGCGATGATGCTCGGCCTGGTCACCGGGCAGGACCGCAGCACGATCTGCGCGATGGAGCGGAGCCACGTGCAGGGTGACGCACTCATCGTCTGGCGGGGCAAGACCCGGCGGACCAACAAGCCGGTGGCCATCCCGCTGGCGTTGCGCCTAGACGTGGTGGGCGTGTCAGTCGGCGAGTTGGTGAGCCGGCGCACGAACGTGATCAGCAAGTACTTGGTGCATCACGTGCGGCCCTGGAGCAGTGCGCCGGCGGGCTCGGCGGTCACGCCAGATGCAGTAAGCGCTGCATTCTCGAAGGCGCGAGACTTGGCAGGTATTTCAGGGGAAAACCCGCCAACGTTTCACGAGATTCGCAGTTTGGCCAAACGCGAGTACGTAAAACAGGGCGGCGTGGACACGAAGACATTGTTGGGACATGCCAGCGACAGCGCGGCGGCCGTCTATGCGGACCCGCGCGGGGTGGAGGCAATGCGAGTAAAGATCAACTGACCTTTAATTTATTTTTATTGCGTTCGTGGAATTTTGTAAGCTGCTCCAACCAAGCTTCAGGGTCCTTGAAATCGTCATACTGAGCCAAGTACTCCAACTGTGGGCGCCAAAATTCCACATCAGATTTGAATTTAGATGCAACTGACTCACCAATAAAATTGGGCACCTCTCTCGCGAGCCGACTCAACTCAAAAGCACACTGGGCCGCATCACAATCCTCAAATAATGACCACAGAGAAGCCCACGATGAGGCCTTTGCGAGGCGATCACGGATATCCCGATATTTTAAATCGTCAACAACAATAGGTCGAGGGTAATTATTTAATTCACCCTGCAATCGACTAGCCTCTTTTTGCGCATCTTCTGATACAGACTCCACAAGCGCATAAGCCAAATCCATTGCCGAAATTTTCGACCAAGGAATAAGGCTTCTTCGCACTTCGATCCGACCCTGGCCAGCAGCAGTCATCAGCTTGTCAGTGGCACGAGCCAAACTATAGACAAGAGTGGGCGGTTGCGGCCCCATCCATCGCCCAGCATTTGAATAGACGCTTAATAAAGAAGGTGCAAAAGCAACGGTCATTTCTCGAATCTGAGACAAGATTTGATCCGCATGATCCAACTCACGCTGAAGGCTTCTTGTTTTAGCTTCTATACCGATTCCCTTTATTACCTCAAACCTATCAACGGTCGCAAGCAATATCAAGACCACACCACAACCAACGCCCGAGACAGCACTGGTCGCGTCACCCTTGAAAAGAAAATATAAACCGACCGCGATTGCAAACAATCCCGCCAATGCAAGGACAAAGTTTATAAATTTCGTCACCTAAACCTCTTTTGCATCAAATTAAAATCCATCACTTTGTCTCCAACTTGATTTCCATTATTTCTTTAGCTACGAAATCTGAGTAAACACGTGCGTTGCTCCAAAAGCCACTACACGTCAGCAAAAAATTCTGCATTCAACAAGATTTGCGGCTTAGCCAAGTGCAAGCAGTTAAATGAAGCAGAACGACACAGACGCGAAGACACTACCGTGATATGCCAGCAACAATGCGACAGCAGTTTACGCAGGCCCGCACGAGGGAACGATCTCAGCGAATACAGATCTGGCAGTTTCTAATTACCATACTACCATTACAGAATCGAAACCTTCTCAGCATCGACTGCGTAGCCAAGAACTCCCTAGATCCCTACCGAAAGAATATTTAACGCTTGCGCGCGTTGTGCCTCTGCCTCTTGTTTAGTCACAGTCGCATCGAGCTTATAGTCTGCTGTCACCCGAAGCCTGCGCATTGTTTGCAGAATGTATGCAAACTTTTTTGATTGCATTTTCTGCTCGTTGGAACATTGGCGATCAGGCCTGCTTAGCTCATTTATCAAATCCTGGTGCATACCGCCTTCGGGACCGCCAATGCTGGGCATTCCAGGTAGCGTCGCTTTCCAAGCCGTGCAGTGATGCAATGCCGCATAAAAATGTCTGCTGGCGGCAGATCTTAAAAATTCTTCGCCTGAATTCGAAGAAAGAAGATGATCAGCTACACCAGCTATAGCAGCGCAATTCGTGCTCATTCGAACGGGACAAACCGAAATGAGAACTCAAGCAAATCAAGCTCTCGCTCGATCAACTCTGAAACAACTTCGTCGGTCATTTGCGCCGACGCCTCAGCATTTACGGGAACAGGCAATTGATATAAAAGCCCATCGTCATAAGCATGAATGAGTGGAGCAGTGCTACTTGGAAATATACGATGCCGGCGCATTACGTCCCCAGCCAAATCAAGCACCTTCTGTACATGCTCCTGGCTTAAACCAACCTTCTGCAGCGACATGACACACCTTTCTGCTAGCTTGACGCCTGCGTGGCCTATGTCAGTATTAGCAACCGGGAAGCCTGCAAATGCACTTGATACGTAATCAAAAGCTCCGCAGCTAAGCGCAGCGGCGACAAAACTTTCGTCTGTCACAGCAACTTCTGCATTTTCTTTAAAAATACCTGCCGCCTTCGAGAAATATCCAAGATTTTCAAAGACGTTCAATTCGTATACCCACAACCATTGCGCCCGGCCACGTCCGAGGTGCTTCGCGTTTTTAACGCAGCGAAACGCCTCATCAGAGTTGCCCACAAGAGTGTGGATCAAAGCGCGCGCCACGAACGCTTGATAAGCATCCGCATTCGCAAGTTTGTCAGCTTGGTGCAAGAAGTACTTGACTTTGAAGTCGCTAACGGAGGCATAGACAGTCGCCGCAGACATGCTTTCGCGGATCTCTCCGAGAAGATCGTTCGCGATCGTCATGGGGCATGGCCCAAGCATCTTGTCTCCTGTCCCTGTCGTCGATCACTGTACCCCAGTGAACGGCGAGTCAAAAAAACCGCGGATTATAGGACGCCCCTAACAAACCGCCTCTTGAGCAGCATGGCTCCTGCGTACCGCCTCGGTCGATGTAACCGCGAAGTGAACAACTCGTGAACGCTCCGAGAGACGGAGCTTCACTTTTCTTTACGCCGTCCACACTGCCGCGCAAAGCGTGGACTCCACTCTTCAGGCTCCCCGCTACGACAACCGTGGAGCTTTCCCAGATGAACACGCAAACCGTTCCCGCCCTCCGTTCCCTGCCGCGGCTGCGCGCCCGCGGCGCTGCGCTGGCACTGGCGCTGGGCCTGGCCGGCGCGGCCGGGCTGGCCACGGCCCAGCCC
>JAEYPG010000619.1 GCA_023410975.1 Pseudomonadota bacterium | reverse complement strand
CCTTCCGCCCGGCCGGGCGCAACGAGCGCGCCGGGCGCGGCCAGGGTGGCGCACCGGCGCCGCAGGGCGCGATGGCGGCGGCCTTCGCGAAGCTGCAGAAGCGCGGCTGAGCGCGCGGGCCAGCGGGCAGGGCGGCTAAGCTGCGGCTTGGCGTCCTGCCCGGCGTTTTTTTGCGGGCATGCCGGCTGCAAGATGGCGCCGCAGTCGCGCTATCGTTGCGACCTCATCCACGTTGGCATGGAGAACCTCATGAAGGTGTTGAGCTGGAGCAGGGGTGTGGGCCTGGCGGCGCTGGCCGCGGCATTGGCCGGCTGTGCCGGGCATCGCCACGGCGGGCCGGAGGGCAGCATGGGCGGCCCCGGCGGCGGCATGATGATGCCCTCCGCGATGGCGACGCTCGCGCCCACCCAGGGCCAGACGGCCAGCGGCCAGGTGATGTTCCACGACATGGGCGGGCACGTGATGGCGCACGCGCGCCTCACCGGCCTCAAGCCGAACGCCGAGCACGGCTTCCACGTGCACGAGAAGGGTGACTGCTCCGCGCCTGATGCCACCAGCGCCGGCGGCCACTTCAATCCCGACAACCAGCCGCACGGCGGGCAGGATGTCCCGCACCACGCCGGTGACATGCCCAACGTGCGGACCGATGCCAACGGCAACGCGGACGTACGCATCATGCTGCAGGGCGTTTCCGTGGGCGGCGCCACGGGCGACATCGTGGGCCGCTCGGTGGTGGTGCACGCGCAGCCCGACGATTACCGCTCGCAACCTGCGGGCAACTCAGGTCCGCGCATCGCTTGCGGCGTCATCGCGCGGCGCTGAGCCAGCGGCGCTTCGCCGTACAGGGCTCTCAGGGGCATTGGCACGGCGGCACAACAACCGGTTGCAGTTCGGCCATCAACCGGCTGTGGCCGCGGCGCGTTGCTCCATCCAGGCGCGCCATGTTCCGGCGCGTGGAGCAACGAATGCGATCGAAGTGGGTCACCGTGGCGCTGGCCATGGGGGTGTTGGCGGGTTGCGCGCAGCAGCCGGTGGGACGGGCGCCGTCGTATCCGTCGCCCGGCTACGGCTGGGGGGCGCAGCCCCAGCCCCAGCCGTCCAACGTGCTGTACGGCCAGGTCACGCGCATCGAGCGGGTGGGCGGCGAGGCCAGCGGCAGCGGAGCCGTCATTGGAGGCGTGGTCGGCGCGGTGGTGGGACGGCAGCTGGGCCACAGTTCTTCAGGGCGCAATACCGGCACCCTGCTGGGGGCGGTGGGCGGCGCGCTGATCGGGCACCAGATCGAGCGCGGGCAGAGCGGCAACGGGGCCATCCGCGTGTCGGTGCAATTCGACAACGGCAGCGCACGCGCCTTCGACTACGCCGAGCTGGGCGACCTGCGCGTGGGCGACCGGGTATGGCTGCAGGATGGGCAGCTCTACCGCTACTGAGCTTGAACAGGGGTCAGGCGGCCTGATTTAGAATCAGGACCTTCCCCGAATCCAGCAAGAGCGAGAAAGGCATCTTGGTTATGACACCGCGAACTTCGACCTTCACTGAGGTTTCGTAGTCGCTGCCGCGCGCCATTCCTTTGCCTTTTCGTTCCTGAAGCGCGGTTTCCCACCGCGCTTTTTCATTTCCGGAGTTCCCTGATGATCGCCATCCAGCTGCCCGACGGTTCGCGCCGCGAGTTCCCCGCACCCGTCACCATCGCCGAAGTGGCCGCCTCCATCGGCCCCGGCCTGGCCAAGGCGGCGCTGGCCGGGCGCATCGGCCACGGCAAGGAGGCCAAGCTGGTGGACCTGAGCCACCGCATCGAGCAGGACACGCCGCTGGCCATCGTCACCGACAAGGACGAGGAAGGGCTGGAGCTCATCCGCCACTCCACGGCGCACCTGCTGGCCTACGCGGTGAAGCAACTGTTCCCGGAGGCGCAGGTCACCATCGGGCCGGTCATTGAAAACGGCTTCTATTACGACTTCTCGTACAAGCGCCCGTTCACGCCTGACGATCTGCAGGCGATCGAGAAGCGCATGGCCGAGTTGGCCAAGAAGGACGAGAAGGTCACGCGCCGTGTGCTGCCGCGTGACGAGGCCGTGGCCTATTTCAAGGGGCTGGGCGAGGACTACAAGGCCGAGATCATCAGCAGCATTCCGCAGGGCGAGGACGTGTCGCTGTACAGCGAGGGCGGCTTCGAGGACCTGTGCCGCGGCCCTCACGTGCCGTCCACGGGCAAGCTCAAGCACTTCAAGCTGATGAAGGTGGCCGGCGCGTATTGGCGCGGCGATCACCGCAACGAGATGTTGCAGCGCATCTACGGCACGGCCTGGGCCACGAAGGACGACCTGCAGCAGTACCTGCACCGGCTGGAGGAGGCTGAGAAGCGCGACCACCGCAAGCTCGGCCGCGAGTTGGACTTGTTCCACATCGACGACCACGCGCCGGGCGTGGTGTTCTGGCATCCCAAGGGTTGGACGGTGTGGCAGGAGGTGGAGCAGTACATGCGCCGTGTCTACCGCGACAACGGTTACCTGGAGGTCAAGGGTCCGCAGATCATCGACCGTTCGCTGTGGGAGGCCACGGGCCACTGGGACAAGTACCGCGACAACATGTTCACGACGGAGTCGGAGAAGCGTGACTACGCGCTCAAGCCGATGAACTGTCCGGGGCACATCCTGATCTTCAAACAAGGCATCAAGAGCTACCGCGACCTGCCGCTGCGCTACGGCGAGTTTGGCCAGTGCCACCGCAACGAGCCCAGTGGCGGCCTGCACGGGATCATGCGCGTGCGCGGCTTCACGCAGGACGACGGCCACATCTTCTGCACCGAGGACATGATCCTGGACGAGTGCGTGGCCTACACGGCGCTGCTGCAGAAGGTCTACAAGGACTTCGGCTTCACGGAGATCCTGTACAAGGTTGCCACGCGGCCGGATGCACGCATCGGCTCTGACGAGATCTGGGACAAGGCCGAGCAGGCGCTGATCGAGAGCCTCAAGCGCTCAGGCTGCGATCACGTTATCGCTCCTGGCGACGGCGCGTTCTATGGTCCGAAGATCGAGTACACGCTCAAGGACGCGCTGGGCCGGCAGTGGCAGTGCGGCACGATGCAGGTGGACTTCTCGATGGCGCAGCGCCTGGGCGCGGAGTACGTGGCCGAGTCCGGCGAGCGTCGCACGCCGGTGATGCTGCACCGCGCCATCGTCGGCAGCCTGGAGCGTTTCATCGGCATTCTCATTGAGCAGCACGCCGGTGCGCTGCCGGTTTGGCTGTCTCCGGCACAGGTCGTGGTGGCCTGCATTACGGACGCGCAGGCAGACTACGCGCAGGAAGTGGTGAAAGCGCTGCAAAAACAAGGAGTTAGGGCGCAGGCCGATTTGCGCAATGAGAAGATCACGTATAAAATACGCGAGCATTCTTTGCAAAAGGTTCCGTTCATCCTTGTCGTGGGCGATAAGGAGAAGGCAAACGGGGCCGTTGCGGTGCGCGCCCGGGGCAACCAGGACCTTGGGGTGATGAGCTCGACCGACTTCAGCCAAAAGATCGCCGAGGCCATCGCCAACAAGGGCTGAGCGGCCCCGTTTCGCGTTCTGACCGATCCATGGCCGCCGCCTTCGGCTGACAAGAGGTTCCAACCATCGCTACTTTTTTCGACCGTCGCACTCCGAATGCCGAGCGTAAGCACCGGCTGAACCGGGAGATCATGGCGCCTCAGGTGCGTCTCAACGGCCCCAACAACGAGCCGCTGGGCATCGTGAGCATTCAGGAGGCGTTGCGGATGGCCGGTGAGGCCGACGTCGATCTGGTGGAGATTGCTGCTACGGCTGATCCCCCGGTGTGCCGGCTGATGGACTACGGCAAGTTCAAGTACCAAGAGCAGAAGAAGGCAGCCGAGGCCAAGGCCAAGCAAAAGGTCATTGAGGTCAAGGAAGTCAAGTTCCGCCCCGGTACTGACGAAGGCGACTACGCAATCAAGATGCGCAATCTGCGCCGTTTCATCGCGGAAGACGGCGACAAGGGCAAGGTCACGCTGCGTTTCCGTGGTCGCGAGATCACGCACCAGGAAATCGGCATGCGGTTGCTGGAGCGCATTCGCGATGAACTCGCGGATGTGGCGGTGGTCGAGCACATGCCCAAGCTCGAAGGCCGCCAGATGATCATGGTGCTGGCGCCGCGGCGTAAGTAAGCACCAGCACAAGCAGGGTTCGGCGCCATCGGTCTGGTCACCGGCGGCGCCAACGGTCCGATTGCCGGCGTTTTGGCGGCGGTCGTGACACCAGAAGCCGTTGCGGGCCAACAAGCACCGTGGATGAGTTTTCCGCGGTCGCCCGCAAGGGTCACTTACAAGGAGCAGTCATGCCCAAGATGAAGACCAAGAGCAGCGCGAAGAAGCGTTTTCGCGTTCGTCCGGGTGGTACCGTGAAGCGCGGTCAGGCGTTCAAGCGCCACATCCTCACCAAGAAGACCACGAAGAACAAGCGCCAGCTGCGTGGCGCCGCCAACGTGCATGAGACCAACATGGGCCACATCGCCGCGATGCTGCCCTTCGCTGGCCTCTGAGCTTCAAGGTTAAAGGAGTAGAATCATGCCTCGCGTCAAACGTGGTGTAACCGCCCGCGCCCGTCACAAGAAGGTCCTGGCCCTGGCCAAGGGCTTCCGCGGCCGCCGCAAGAACGTCTTCCGAATCGCCAAGCAGGCGGTGATGAAGGCGGGCCAGTACGCCTACCGTGACCGCCGTGCCAAGAAGCGCGTGTTCCGTCAGCTGTGGATCGCCCGTATCAACGCGGCTTCCCGTTCGCTCGGCGTGACTTACAGCAAGTTCATGGCCGGCCTGAAGAAGGCGCAGATCGACATCGACCGCAAGGTCCTGGCCGACCTGGCCGTCAATGATCCGGCCGCTTTCGGCAGCATCGTCGAGAAGGTGAAGGCCCAGCTCGCCTGAGTCATGCCCGTGGCGGCCTGACCGTCCCGCGCGGCGGTCCGATCGCCGCGCGCTGTCCCGGTCCTGTCACGGACCGGACGCATTCTCTGAAGGCCGGCACCTGGTGACCGGCCTTTTTTATCGCCCTGTCCAGCATCCCATGAACGACCTCGATCCCCTGGTGTCGTCTGCGCGCGCCGACTTTGCAGCCGCCGCGACGCCGGCCGAGCTGGAGAACGCCAAGGCACGCTACCTCGGCAAGACCGGCCGCCTCACCGAATTGATGAAGGGCCTGGCCGCGCTGCCGCCCGAGCAGAAGAAGGCCCGCGGCGCCGAGATCAACGCGCTGAAGCAGCAGGTCGAAGCCGCCCTCAACGCGCGCCGCCAAGCACTGGCCGATGCGGAACTGGAGCGCCAGCTGCAAGCCGAGGCGCTGGACGTGACGTTGCCCGGACGCCGCCGCGGTAGCGGCGGGCTGCACCCTGTCTCGCGCACCCTGGAGCGCATCGAGTCCATCTTCGGTTCCATGGGCTTTGCCGTGGCCGACGGCCCCGAGATCGAGAACGACTGGTTCAACTTCACTGCGCTGAACACGCCCGCCGACCACCCGGCGCGCTCGATGCACGACACCTTTTACGTCGATGCCCAGGGCCCTGCCGGCGGCTACCTGCTGCGCACGCACACCAGCCCGATGCAGGTGCGCCACGCGGTGCAGCATGTCAAGGCGCATGCGGGCAAGGGCGGCGAAATGACCGAGATCCGTGTCATCGCGCCGGGCCGCACCTACCGCGTGGACAGCGACGCCACGCACTCGCCGATGTTCCACCAGTGCGAGGGCCTGTGGATCGGCCGCAACGTCAGCTTCAAGGACCTGAAGGCGGTCTTCGCCGACTTCTTCCGCAACTTCTTCGAGACGGACGACTTGCAGATCCGCTTTCGCCCGTCCTTTTTCCCCTTCACCGAACCCTCCGCCGAGGTGGACATTGCCTTCAGCAGCGGCCCGCTCAAGGGGCGCTGGCTGGAGGTCGCGGGCTCGGGCCAGGTGCACCCGAACGTGGTGCGCAACTTCGGCCTCGACCCGGAGGACTACATCGGCTTCGCCTTCGGCATGGGCCCGGACCGGCTGACCATGCTGCGCTACGGCGTCAATGACCTGCGCCTGTTCTTCGACGGCGACCTGCGTTTCCTCTCGCAGTTCAAGTAAAGGCTGAGATCGACCATGCAATTTCCCGAGTCCTGGCTGCGCGCGTTCTGCAACCCGCCGCTGAGCACCGCCGAGCTGGCCGACACCCTGACCATGGCCGGCCTGGAGGTGGAAGAGCTGCGTCCGGCCGCTCCCGCCTTCAGCCGCATCGTGGTGGGCGAGATCCTGGAAGCCGAGCAGCATCCCAACGCCGACCGCCTGCGCGTGTGCAAGGTCAACGCCGGCGAGTTTTCCAAGGACGGTCCGCTGCAGATCGTCTGCGGCGCGCCCAATGCCCGTGCCGGCATCCGCGTGCCGCTGGCGCTGGTGGGCGCCGAGCTGCCCCCGGGCGAGGACGGCAAGCCCTTCCAGATCAAGCTGGGCAAGCTGCGCGGCGTGGAGAGCCACGGCATGCTGTGCTCGGCGCGCGAGCTGCAGCTGTCCGAGGAGCATGGCGGCTTGCTGGAGCTGGCTGCCGACGCCCCCGTGGGCGCCGACGTGCGCGAGGTGCTTAATCTCGACGACACGCTGTTCACGCTCAAGCTCACGCCCAACCTGGCGCACTGCCTGAGCGTGTACGGCATCGCGCGCGAAGTCTCCGCGCTCACCGGCACGCCGCTGCAGACGCCGCGCTTCGAGCCTGTGCCCGCGGCGCATGATGCGCGGCTGCCGGTACGCATCGAGGCCGCCGACTTGTGCGGCCGCTTCTCCGGCCGTGTCATCCGTGGCATCAACCCGAAGGCCCAGACGCCGGCGTGGATGGTGGAGCGCCTGGCGCGCTGCGGCCAGCGCTCGGTCAGCGCGCTGGTGGATATCTCGAACTACGTCATGTTCGAGTACGGCCGTCCCAGTCACATCTTCGACCTCGACAAGATCCACGACAACCTGGTCGTGCGCTGGGGCCGCCAAGGCGAGCAGCTGAAGCTGCTCAACGGCAACACCATCGAGCTCGACGAGCAGGTGGGCGTGATCGCCGACGCGCAGGCGGTGGAGTCGCTGGCCGGCATCATGGGCGGCGACGCCACGGCCGTCTCCGACGACACGCGCAACGTCTACGTCGAGGCCGCCTTCTGGTGGCCGCAGGCGGTGGCGGGCCGCTCGCGCCGCTTCAACTTCAGCACCGACGCGGGCCACCGCTTCGAGCGCGGCGTCGATCCGGCGCTGACGGTGGAGCACATCGAGCACCTGACGCGGTTGATCCTGAACATCTGCGGCGGCCAGGCCGGCCCGATCGACGACCAGGTCACGCGGCTGCCCGAGCGCAAGCCCGTGACGCTGCGCGTGGCGCGCGCCGCGCGCGTGATCGGCATGCCCCTCGCGCAGGCGCAGTGCGCCGAGGTGTTCCGCCGCCTGGGCCTGGAGTTCAGCGAAGGCGAGGGCACGCTCACCGTTACGCCGCCGACCTGGCGTTTCGACCTGCAGATCGAGGAAGACCTGATCGAGGAAGTGATCCGCGTCGTCGGCTTCAACAACCTGCCCGACACGCCGCCGATCGCCCCGGTCACGGCCCATGTGCGCCCTGAGAACCAGCGCAGCACGCATGCCCTGCGCCATCTGATGGCGCACCTGGACTACCAGGAAACGATCAACTTCAGCTTCGTCGAGGAACGCTGGGAGCAGGAGCTGGCCGGCAACGCCGACCCGATCCGCGTGCTCAACCCCATCGCCGCACCGCTGGCGGTGATGCGTTCCAGCCTGCTGGGCAGCCTGGTGAACGTGCTGCGCTACAACCTGGCGCGCAAGGCGCCGCGCGTGCGCGTGTTCGAGATCGGCCGCGTGTTCCGGCGCGACGCCTCGGTGACCGACAGCGACACCAGCGTTGCCGGCGTGCGCCAGCCGCGGCGCCTGGCAGGCCTGGCCTTCGGCAGCGAGCACGACCTGCAATGGGGCCAGCGCGAGCGCGGCGTGGACTTCTTCGACGTCAAGGGCGACGTGGAAGCGCTGCTGGCGCCGTTGCAGCCGAAGTTCGTGGCTGACACCCATCCGGCGCTGCACCCCGGGCGCAGCGCGCGCGTGGAACTCGACGGCGTGAGCATCGGCTGGATCGGCGAGCTGCATCCCCGCTGGCGCCAGGCCTACGAGCTGCCGCAGGCGCCGGTGCTGTTCGAGCTGGAGCTCGATGCGCTGCTGCAGCGTCCGGTGCCCGAGTTCAAGCCCATTCCGCGCCAGCAGTCGGCCGTGCGCGACGTGGCGCTGGTGGCCCGCGAAGACCTCGGCCATGATGCGCTGATGAGCGTCATCCTCGACGACGACAGCGCCCTGGTGCGCTCGGCCAAGCTGTTCGATCTCTACAAGCCCGCCGCGCCGGTGGGCGGCATCGAGGCGGGCGAGCGCAGCCTGGCGGTGCGGGTGGAGCTGCTCGATCCGGAGGCCACGCTCACCGATGAGCGCATCGACGCCGCCGTCGCCGCGCTGTTGCAGCGGCTGCAGCAGCGCCTGGGTGTGCGGCTGCGCGGCTGAGGAGGGGACATCATGAACGACATCACCAATCCGCCCGAGTCCGTGTTGCTGCCCAGCATCGAGACGCCGACGCTGACCAAGGCCGAGCTGTCCGAGCTGCTGTTCGAGCGGCTGGGCCTGAACAAGCGCGAGTCCAAGGACATGGTGGAGGCCTTCTTCGACATCCTGCACGGCGCGCTGGTGCAGGGCCAGGAGGTCAAGCTCTCGGGTTTCGGCAACTTCAACATCCGCCGCAAGGCGCCGCGCCCGGGCCGCAATCCGCGCACTGGTGAGACCATCCCCATCAACGCGCGCAACGTCGTCACTTTCCATGCGAGCCACAAGCTCAAGGGGCTGGTGCAGGGCGACGCCGACGCCCACGACGACGCCGAGTGATGGCGTGAGCGCGGACTGCCGGTCAGCAGGAGAGGGCTTCAGCCGCCGAGCCTCCTCTGCTGAGCGTGGCGCGCTGAACTTCCACGTGGGTTCGTTGTGATGGACAAGACGCCGCCGCCGGACAAGGCCTCGTTGCCCGAGATCCCCGCCAAGCGCTACTTCACCATCGGAGAAGTCAGCGAGCTGTGCGGCGTCAAGCCCTACGTGCTGCGCTACTGGGAGCAGGAGTTCTCGCAGCTCAAGCCCATGAAGCGCCGGGGCAACCGGCGCTACTACCAGCATCACGAGGTGCTGCTGATCCGCCGCATCCGGGACTTGCTCTACGAGCAGGGTTTCACCATCAACGGCGCGCGCAACCGCCTGGCCGATGAATCCCCGCGCGGCGCCGCATTGCGTGCGGCCTCCCAGGCGCTGGCTGTGGAGCCCGAAGATGTGGCTGCCGCGGCCGAGGATTTGCCGGAGTTTCCGCTGTCCGCGAGCGGCAGCCGTGCCGATTTGCTGGACGAGTTGCGTGCGGAGCTTTTTCAGATTCGCGCGCTGCTTGACCAGAAATAGCAGATTAGTGTTATACTTTCAGCTTCAGTCGTCGGGGTGTAGCGCAGCCTGGTAGCGCACTTGCATGGGGTGCAAGGGGTCGCGAGTTCGAATCCCGCCACCCCGACCAAAGAAAAAGCCAAGGCCCGGTGTCCACAAGACACCGGGCTTTTCGCTTTTGGCGCGCGGGTCTGTGCAGACCACGCACGCGGTGTCGTCCATGGCGCTGTTGGGCGGCGCGCAGAACGCGAAAGGCGCAAGGGAGCCCGTCCACCGGAGCCTGCCGGTTGCAGGACGTGCATGCCCTGCGCATGAGCATCGCAGTTGCAGACGCAACCGTGAAGGTTGTGCGTGAAACCTTTTGCGCAGCCTATGGGCCGCATCCGAAATGCGATATACTTTCAGCTTCAGCAGTCGGGGTGTAGCGCAGCCTGGTAGCGCACTTGCATGGGGTGCAAGGGGTCGCGAGTTCGAATCCCGCCACCCCGACCAAAGAAAAAGCCAAAGCCCGGTGTCCACAAGACACCGGGCTTTTCGCTTTTCGCGCCATGGCCCACGCCCGTGTTCGGCCTGCCTGCCATTGCGGCCATGGCGCCTGCGTACCCGGCCGCTGATGGCGTGGCTTTGGTCCAAATCACC
Organism: Pseudomonadota bacterium; assembly: GCA_023410975.1. Lineage (GTDB taxonomy): Bacteria > Pseudomonadota > Gammaproteobacteria > Burkholderiales > Burkholderiaceae_C > Azohydromonas. Next base: position 3,062 of record JAEYPG010000619.1, on the reverse strand, counting down.
CTGGCGGCGGTCAATGCTTGGGCCTGAAGCGGGGGGTAGCCGTGGCAGCCTGCGCTGGTGCGGACCCGGTGGCGGACCTGGGCCGGGTCGTCCGCGGGACCAAGCGGGCGGGAGGTGACCATGGCGGCGATGCAGATCTTCATCAGCCACATCAGCGAGGAGCAATGGCGACAACCTGAAGTGGAACGAGTTCGTGCAGGCGCCGTACGCCAAGCCCGACAAGCGCTGGCTGGAGGAACTGCAGAGGGCGGTGCAACTGGCGGCCAGCAACAAGGCGTTCAAGCGCGTGCAGGCTGTCTGCCACACCGACCATGGTGCCTTCCAGCCGGAGCTGGCCAGGCTTGAGGTCGATGCCGAGGGCAACGTTCGCTTCCACGCGCACATTCGAAACCGTGGTGGCGCCGCTGTTCGAGGCGCCTGGCGACATCGGCTTGCTGGCCACCATGCTGCGCCTGTGCTTGCGCTTTAGCTACGAGGTGATCGAGAAGTATCGCCACGTGCGTCCGGGCAAGCTGCCGGTCTGCACCATGGGGGACTTGGTCACCGAGGTACGCGATGCCATCGAGGTCATCGAGAACGACGCGCAATCGCGCGGTGCCGAGCAGTTGGACGAGGCCGTCGCCGTCGGCCTGTTCGCGGCGTCGCACGAGCGGGACGAGGTGGCGACTCATACGGAGCCTACGAAGCTCTCGGACCGGAAACTACCGTTCGGGCTGAGCTTGTCGAAGCCCCTGTAGCGACAACCGGGCGCCTGCCCTTCGACAGGCTCAGGGCGAACGGGAACGAGTGCAGTCCGGAAATCAAGTCCGGTCCGTATCAGCCCTGCGCCAGCGGCAGCGTCGCGGTGCACTTGATCTCGTCCAGGCACACGCTGGAGCGCACGCTGTTGACGCCGGGCAGCCGCATCAGCGTCTCCATCAGGAAGGTGGACAGCGCCTTCAGGTCCTGCGCCACCACCTTGAGCACGTAGTCGAAGTCGCCCGTCACCGAGTAGCACTCCAGCACCTGGGGCAGGTCCGCCACCAGGCGCTGGAAGCTGGGCAGGTCGCGCAGGTGGCCCTTTTCCATGCCGATGTGGATGAAGGCCACCACCGTCAGCCCCAGCCGGCGCGCGTCCAGCTGCGCGTGGTAGCCCGCGATCAGGCCCAGCTCCTCCAGCCGGCGGTGGCGCCGGTGGCACTGTGCCGGCGACAGCCCCGCGGCCTCCGCCAGTTCCAGGTTCGAGGCCCGTCCCTGGGCCTGCAGGTGCGCCAGGATGCGGCAGTCGATTCGATCCAGATCAAAGGCGTGCAAGGGAATCTCCCGCTTCGTGCAATGCATGAAATTTTGTCTCGCTTTCGGGGGAAGGTCCCGACGCTTGATGCAAAGCAATTGCGCGTGCCGGTCCCTAAAGTTTCGCCTGTTCGCAATGACTGCCGCGACGGGCCACGAACCCGGAACGGGCCGACACCAGGAGACACCCCGATGCAAAAAGCTTTCATCCGCACCGCGCTGGCGGGCCTCACGCTGGCCTCGCTGCTGCCCCTGGGCGCGCAGGCCGCCGACGCCACCACCACCACCAAGCGCGTGGCCGTCACCGCCATCGTCGAACACCCGGCATTGGACGCCGCGCGCGACGGCGTGCGCGACGAGCTCAAGGCGGCGGGCTACGAGGTCGGCAAGAACCTGTCCTTCGAGTACCAGAGCGCGCAGGGCAACACCGGCACGGCGGCGCAGATCGCACGCAAGTACGTGGGCGACAGGCCCGATGCCATCGTCGCCATCGCCACGCCCTCGGCGCAGGCGGCCGTGGCGGCCACGCGCGACATCCCGGTGGTGTTCTCCGCCGTCACCGATCCCGTCGCGGCGCGCCTGGTCAAGAGCTGGGAGCCTTCGGGCGGCAACGTCACCGGCGTGTCGGACGCCTCGCCGCTGGAGAAGCACCTGGAGCTGATGCTGCGCGTGCGCCCGCAGGCCAAGAAGGTGGGCGTGATCTACAACCCGGGTGAAGCCAATTCGGTGGCCATCGTCCAGGCGCTGAAGAAGGCCACCGCCGCGGCCGGGCTGACGCTCGTGGAAGCCGCCGCTCCGCGCACCGTGGACGTGCCCGGCGCCGCGCAGAGCCTGGTGGGCAAGGCCGACGTGATCTACGCGCCCACCGACAACAACGTGATGTCCGCTTTCGAGGGCATCGTGAAGGTGGCCCAGCAGGCCAAGCTGCCGGTGGTTGCGGCCGACACCGACGCCGTCAAGCGCGGCGCCGTCGCCGCCCTGGGCCTGAACTACTACGACCTCGGCCGCCAGACCGGCAAGCTGGTGGTGCGCGTTCTCAACGGCGAGAAGCCCGGCGCCATCGCCGCGCAGACCAGCCAGAAGTTCGAGCTGCACGTGAACCCGGAAGCGGCGCAGAAGCAGGGCGTCACGCTGCCCGAAGACTTGCTCAAGGCGGCCAAGCTGTCTGTCGCGCAGAAGTAATCCAGGTATCCCGTTCGGGCTGAGCCTGTCGAAGCCCTGTAGCCCAGCCGCGCTGCAGGCCCTTCGACAAGCTCAGGGCGAACGGGCAACGCAACTAGCTTCCCTCGCTTCGATTCCGGCGCGCCCGCGCGGCGCGTCCGGGCGGAGCCTTGCCGCAGGAAAACCTCATGTCGTTGATTGCATCACTCGGCGCCCTGGAGATCGGCCTCGTGTTCGGCCTGGTCGCGCTGGGCGTCTTCATCTCCTTTCGCGTCATCAACTTCCCCGACCTGACGGTCGATGGCAGCTTTCCGCGGGGCGGCGCCGTGGCGGCGACGCTGATCGTCGCGGGCTGGCACCCGCTGGCGGCCACCGCCGTGGCGGTGCTCGCCGGCGCCGCGGCCGGCGCGCTCACCGCCTGGCTGCACGTGGGGCTGCGCATCATGCAGCTGCTCGCGAGCATCCTGGTGATGATCGCGCTGTACTCGATCAACCTGCGCGTGATGGGCAAGCCCAACGTGGCGCTGATCACCGAGCCCACGCTCTTCAGCCTGTTCGCCTTCAACGACTGGCCCGACTACGTGTTCAAGCCGCTGCTGCTGCTGGCGATCGTGGCGGTGGTCAAGGGC